>CAZSNW010000054.1:0-13961 GCA_964608245.1 uncultured Micromonosporaceae bacterium | reverse complement strand
TCCGGCCGCCCGGACTTCTCCGGCCACTGCGGCCCCTCGGTCGCCTCCGGCCACCCGGGTTGCCCGGGCTGGGACGCGTACCCGGCGTGGGCGTACCCGGCGTGCGCGGCCGCCTCGTGGCGCCGGGTGCGCGCCTCCTCGACCCGCCGTCGCACGACGCTCCACATCGGGTGCCGCACGAGCGCGACCAGCAGCGCCAGCACCGCCCCGGTGACCAGCGCCACCATCGCCCCCCGGTACGCCGGCTCCTGCACGACCTCGCCGGCCCGGGGCGGTGCGATCAGGTACGGCAGCGCCAGCGTCACCGGTCCGGCGAGCCCGCCGGCCACCACCTGCCAGGTCGCCAGGCCGCGCGCGCGAGCGGCCCCGGCGACCGCCACGGACGCGAGCAGCGCCACCACCGGGACGCCGAGCACGGCCAGGGTGCCGCGGGCGTCACCACCGAACCACGCCAGGTCGGGCACGCCCACCCGGATCTGGTCCCCGCCCACCGGACCGCCCAGCGCCGTGGCGGCCGCCGCCAGCGCCACGGTCCAGCAGAGCACGACCGTGCCGGCCACGCTGAGGGCGACCACCCGGACCGCGAGCGTGACCAGGGCGAGCAGCAGGCCGGCGACCGCGCCCAGCAGCGAGGCCAGCACCGCCTCCAGCACCGGGTCGGCTCCGGGCAGCGTGGCCGCCCGCGCGGGCAGCGCGGTCAGCGGCACCGTGACGGCCGCGCCCACCCCGGCGGCGAGCGCCACCGCGATCCGCTGCGCCACGTCCAGACCGGACCGGTCCGGCCACTGCCGTCGCGCCGCGCGGGCGCCGGCGGCGGCGCCGGCCAGCGCGGCCACCGTGGCCACCCAGGCCGACCAGCTCAGGTGGGCGGACCACCGGCCGTCGGCGCCGAAGGCGCGGGCGAACCGCACCACTCCCCAGCCGTACGCGACGCCGAGCTGGCCGGCGGCGGTCACCGCCGCCACCCCGAGCGCGGTACCGAGCACCCGCGCCCACTGCCGGGTCATCTCCACCGCGCTCGTCGCCGGCGTGGCCGGGCCTCCGCCGGCCGTGGCGACGGTCCGCGTGGTACCTAACGCCATGCGGGCGAGGTTACGGCCCGCGTGCGACGCCGCGCCACTCGGCCCGGCCCCTGCCGAGCCCCTCCGGGCACGCGCCGCGGAACCGGTGCGGTATCCTTGTCGGTCGTGCGTCTGCTGCGCCCGGCGGGGCGTCCCGGCCGGCAGCAGGCCCAGCCGAGATCCCACACGATGAGGCAAGGTAGACCCCTGTGCGTACCTACAGCCCGAAGCCGGGCGACATCACTCGCCAGTGGCACGTGATCGACGCCGCTGACGTCGTGCTCGGCCGACTCGCGTCCCAGGCCGCGACGCTGCTGCGCGGCAAGCACAAGACGATCTACGCGCCGCACGCCGACACCGGCGACTACGTGATCATCGTCAACGCGGCGAAGGTGGCGCTGACCGGCAACAAGCGCCGGGACAAGATGGCCTACTGGCACTCGGGCTACCCGGGTGGGCTGCGCAGCGTCCAGTACGGTGAGCTGCTGGAGCGCAACCCGGAGCGCGCGGTGCGGCTGGCGGTCAAGGGCATGCTGCCGCACAACCGGCTGGGCCGGAAGCTGCTCCGCAAGCTGAAGGTGTACGCCGGGCCGGAGCACCCGCACGCCGCGCAGAAGCCCGTGCCGTACCCGATCGACCAGTCCGCGAGCTGAAGGCGGGCGGAGGATTCATGACCGACACCACCATCGATCCCACCGGGGAGCTCCAGGAGGTCGCGGAGACCGAGCGGCCGAGCCCGACCGAGGTCGGTGCCGCCGCCGAGACGGCCCCGGTGAGCGTCCGTCGCGCCCGGCGGTCCGCCAACGGGCTGATCCAGACCGTGGGCCGTCGCAAGGAGGCGGTCGTCCGGGTGAGGCTGGTGCCCGGCACCGGGCAGATCGTCTGCAACGGACGCCCGCTGGAGAACTACTTCCCCAACAAGCTGCACCAGCAGATGATCAAGGACCCGCTGGTGCTGACCGAGCGGGCGGAGCAGGTTGACGTCTACGCCAACCTGCGTGGCGGCGGCGTCTCCGGTCAGGCCGGGGCGCTGCGGCTCGCGATCGCCCGCGCGCTGTGCGAGTTCGACGAGGAGCACCGGCCGCCGCTGAAGAAGGCCGGTTTCCTCACCCGCGACGCGCGGGTCACCGAGCGGAAGAAGTACGGCCTGAAGAAGGCCCGTAAGGCGCCGCAGTACTCGAAGCGTTGACGCCCATGGGCCGGCTGTTCGGCACCGACGGCGTACGGGGGCTGGCCAACACCGAGCTGACGCCGGAGTTGGCCATGGCCGTGGCCGCCGCGGCCGCCAGGGTGTTGTCCGGTGGCGACCCGTCCCGGGCGCCGACCGCGGTCGTCGGCCGCGATCCGCGTGCCAGCGGCGAGATGCTGGAGGCGGCGGTGGTGGCCGGGCTGACCAGCGCCGGCGCCCGGGTACTGCGGGTCGGGGTGCTGCCCACGCCCGCGGTGGCGTTCCTCACCCGTAGCCTCGACGCCGACCTCGGCGTGATGATCTCCGCGTCGCACAACACGATGCCGGACAACGGGATCAAGCTGTTCGGGGCCGGTGGGCACAAGCTGCCCGACGCGCAGGAGGACGCGATCGAGGCGGTGGTCCGCTCGACCGAGCCGTGGCAGCGCCCCACCGGCGCCGCGGTCGGGCGGGTGCACGACGTGCCCGACGGTCCCGAGCGCTACCTCGCCCACCTGCTCGCCAGCCTGCCGCACCGCCTGGACGGCCTGCGGGTGGTGCTCGACTGCGCCAACGGTGCGGCCTCGCGGGTGGCGCCGGAGGCGTTCCGACGCGCCGGGGCCGACGTGGTGCCGCTGTTCGCCGAACCCGACGGCCTGAACATCAACGACCACTGCGGCTCGACCCACCTGGATCCGCTGGTCGAGGCGGTCACCGCTCACGGCGCGGACCTGGGGCTCGCGTTGGACGGGGACGCCGACCGGCTGCTCGCCGTCGACCACGCCGGTGAGGTCGTGGACGGCGACCAGATCCTGGCGGTGCTGGCGATGGCGATGCAGGAGGCGGGCACCCTCACCCGCGACACCCTGGTCGCCACGGTCATGAGCAACCTGGGGCTGCGGCTGGCGATGCGCAAGGCCGGCATCGACGTGGTGGAGACCCGGGTCGGTGACCGCTACGTGCTGGAGGAGCTGCGCACCCTGGGCCTGGCGCTCGGTGGCGAGCAGAGCGGTCACGTGATCATGCCCGAGTACGCGACGACCGGTGACGGGGTGCTGACCGGTCTGCACGTGATGGCGCGGATGGCCGCCACCGGTCGGACCCTGGCCGACCTGGCGTCGGTGGTGGTCCGGCTGCCGCAGGTGTTGATCAACGTGCCGGTCGCGGACAAGTCGGCGGTGGTCTCCCGGCCGGAGGTACGCGAGGCCGTGGAGGCGGCCGAGGCGATGCTCAACGGGTCGGGCCGGGTGCTGCTGCGGCCCTCCGGCACCGAGCCGCTGGTCCGCGTGATGGTCGAGGCGGAGAGCGAGGAGTCGGCGCGCGAGGCGGCCGACCGGATCGCCGCCGCGGTCCGGGCCGCCGGCGCCCGCTGAACCTCGCACCGGCTCCGGCGTGGCCGCGCTCCCACCGACGCCCGGTGCGGTGACCGCCGAGTCGGCCGCCCGGTGACCAGCCGGAACCCCGGCCGTTTCCGAATCGCGCACGACTGGTGAACAGTAGTTGGCCAATTGCGCACAGCCGATGAGCGGACGTGGGTTACCCTGCGGGCATGTGCGGAATCGTGGGCTACACGGGCGCCCGGCCGGCGCTGGCCATGGTCATGGAGGGGCTGCACCGCCTGGAGTACCGGGGGTACGACTCGGCCGGTGTCGCGGTCGTCAACACCCGACTGGTGACCTGTAAACGCGCCGGCAAGCTGACCAACCTGGAGAAGGCGATCTCCGAGCTGGTCGGCAACGGTGACGGTGACGCTCTGATGACCGGTACCACCGCCATCGGCCACACCCGCTGGGCGACCCACGGCGCGCCCACCGACCGCAACGCCCACCCGCACCTGTCCGCCGACGGCCGGGTGGCGGTCATCCACAACGGCATCATCGAGAACTTCACCGCCCTGCGGGCGCAGCTGGAGGCGCAGGGCGTCGAGATGGTCTCGGACACCGACACCGAGTGCGTCGCCCACCTGCTGGCCTTCGAGCTCGCCGCGCTGGAGGAGGGCCGGGACACCGGCGCCGAGACCACCGAGCAGGCGGCCGGGACGCTGGCGGAGGCGATGCGCCGGGTGTGCCGGCAGCTGCGCGGGGCGTTCACACTGCTGGCGGTCGACGTCACCCGCCCGGGTGTGGTGGTGGGTGCCCGGCGCGACTCGCCCCTGGTGGTGGGGCGGGCGTCCGATGGCTACTTCCTCGCCAGCGACGTGGCCGCCTTCATCGCCCACACCCGGGACGCGGTGGAGCTGGGCCAGAACCAGGTGGTGACGATCACCCGCGACGCGATGGTGGTCACCGACTTCGACGGCGGGCCGGCCGAGGTCCGGGAGTTCCACGTCGACTGGGACGTCACCGCCGCCGAGAAGGGCGGCTACGACCACTTCATGCTCAAGGAGATCGCCGAGCAGCCCCGGGCGGTCGCCGACACCCTGCGCGGCCGTCTCACCGAGGACGGCCAGATCATGCTCGACGAGGTACGCCTGCCCGACGAGGACCTGCGGGAGATCGACAAGGTCTTCATCGTCGCCTGCGGCAGCGCGTACCACGCCGGGATGGTCGCCAAGTACGCCATCGAGCACTGGTGCCGGCTGCCGTGCGAGGTGGACCTGGCCAGCGAGTTCCGTTACCGGGACCCGGTGCTCAACCGCTCCACCCTCATGGTGGCGATCAGCCAGTCCGGCGAGACCATGGACACCCTCATGGCGCTGCGGCACGCCCGGGAGCAGAAGGCGCGGGTGCTGGCGATCTGCAACACCAACGGCTCCTCCATCCCCCGGGAGTCCGACGCGGTCCTGTACACCCACGCCGGGCCGGAGATCGCGGTCGCCTCCACCAAGGGGTTCCTCACCCAGTTGGTGGCCTGCTACCTGCTCGGGCTCCACCTGGCGCAGGTGCGGGGGGTCATGTACGCCGACGAGGTGACCGCGGTCGTCCGGCAGCTGGAGAGCATGCCGGCGCACGTCCAGACGGTGCTGGACCGCATGGAGCCGGTGCGTGAGCTGGGACGGTCGCTGGCGGACGCACGGTCGGTGCTGTTCATCGGCCGGCACGTGAGCTACCCGGTGGCGCTGGAGGGGGCGCTCAAGCTCAAGGAGCTCGCCTACATGCACGCCGAGGGGTTCGCCGCCGGCGAGCTCAAGCACGGCCCGATCGCGCTCATCGAAAAGGGCACGCCGGTGGTGTGCGTCGCGCCTTCGCCGGTGGCGCGCGGTGCGCTGCACGACAAGGTGGTGTCCAACCTGCAGGAGGTGCGGGCGCGGGGGGCGCGGACCATTGTCATCGCGGAGGAGGGCGACGAC
This sequence comes from uncultured Micromonosporaceae bacterium, assembly GCA_964608245.1. Classification (GTDB taxonomy): domain Bacteria; phylum Actinomycetota; class Actinomycetes; order Mycobacteriales; family Micromonosporaceae; genus Natronosporangium. Next base: position 8,443 of record CAZSNW010000054.1, on the reverse strand, counting down.
GCGGTGGTCCCGCACGCCGACCACCTCATCCGGGTGCCGCACACGCCCGCCCTGCTGGCGCCGTTGGTGACCACGGTCCCGCTGCAGGTGCTCGCCTGCGAGATCGCGGTCAGCCGGGGGCACGACGTCGACCAGCCGCGTAACCTGGCCAAGTCGGTCACCGTCGAGTAGCCGCGCCCGGCACGGCCACCGGCCACGCAGGTCACCGCGTCACCTCGCCGTACCGGCCCAGGGTGATCCGCACCGAGTTGTCGAACGCCGGGCTCGACCGCCCGAAGTAGCTGCTGTGGTCGCCGTGCCCGGACTCGAACACCTGCGCGCCGAACTCCTTGTCGGTCGGGTGGCGCCCGTGTGGGGCGAAGTCCGGGACGAACCGGATGAGGTCGTCGGAGGACATGCCGGCCCACACGTGCCGGGTCGGGTCCCGGTCGATCTGCAGCTTGGTGACGTGGTCGACGGTCACCCCGGGGCTCCCGACGAAGATGAGCCGGTCCGCGCGCAGACCCTCGGCCGCCGCCACCCCGACCACCGTCGAGCCGTAGCTGTGGCCGAGGACGGTGTGCGCGGCGCCGCCGCGCACGTGCGTCTCACGCAGCCCGTCGGCGTACCGCCGGAGGGCGGGCGCACCCTTGCCGGCCGCGCTCAGCGACGCAGGGTTGTTGTCGACCGACAACCACTCGGGAGCGTCGTAGTCCAGCCAGTACACCACCGCGGTGCCGCGGGTCGGGTCGACCTGCGCCGCCCGGTCGGCGAACCGGGCGGCGCGGCGCAGGTTGCTCCCGGTGTCGGCCAGCTCGGTGTTGGTGCCGGGCACCATGGTCAGCACGAAGTCGGCCCAGTCGGGGTTGCCGAGGGCGGCCACCACCGCGCCGTCGCCGGCGGTGTCCACCGCGAGCAGGTAGACCCGGTGCCCGTCGCGCTCCAGGGCCGAAAGGTGCTCGACCAGCTGGTCCAACGTCGCCAACCGGCGGCGGATCCGCTCGAGGCTCACCTGCCACAGGTGCCAGGGGTCCGGCAGCAACGGTGAGAACACCGGCGCCCGGCCCCGCAGGAACTCCTGGAGTCCCCACCACGGTGTCCCGGGCGGGACTCGCCACCGGAGCGGTGGTTCCGGCGGCGGGACACGTTCGAGCCTGGCCAGCTGCTCCTTCAGTTCGGCGCGTTCCCGCTCGAGCAGCAGCCGGTTGGCGTGGTCGCGAACGTCGACCGGTATCCCGTCCAGGGACCCGATCAGGTCCGGTCGGGTGAGGATCAGGTAGCGGTGCTGGTCCGGGGTGAGCGACTCCCACCAGGCGGCGACCTGGGCGGCCGGGGTGCCCGGCGGCGGCAGCGTGGCCGCGCTGACGAAGCCCACGCGCATGCCGGGTCGCCACGGGGCGTGCCGGGCCAGCTGCCGCGCCGCCTCCCGGTCCAGCTGTGCCGCCTCCGCCACCAGCTGCGCCACCTCCCGGCGGAACTCGTCCACCGCGCGGGCGGCGAACTCGGGATCCACGCCGGCGGGGAGGACCCGGCCGTCGTCGTCCACCGCCACCCCGGCCGACCACGCCCGCTGCACCAGGTCCCGCGCCCGCATGCGGAGCCGGTCGCCGGCGTCAGCGACCTGGACCAGCACCTCCTCCTGGCCGCGGAACGGGTACCAGGCGGCCTGCACCGCCTCGTGGACCCGGCGGGCCTCCACCAGCACCGCATCGGCGGCCGCTCCCCGCCAGTGCTCAGTCAGCTGCGCCAGCAGGTGGGTGACCTCGTCGGCGTGCTCCTGAAACCACTCCGCCAGCTGCCGCCAGCCCTCGGCCGCCAACCGCAACGGGACGCTGTTGAAGTGGAGCACCTGCCGGAAGCCGGGCGTCGCCGTCACCGCACCGTCCAGGTGAAGAGATCGCTCACCCGACCGTCGACGTCCCGGTACGCCGCGGCGGCCTGGACCATCCCCTTCCCGAGTCGGTCGGCCTCGGCGACCAGATCGGACAGGATCCGGTGCCAGCCCTCGGCGGCGGCGACCGCGTCGGTCACCACCGTCCACCCGCTCGTGCCGTGGCGGACCGCGTGGATCGGGTGCCGCGGCCGGTCGACCTGCGCGCGCAGCTCCGCGGCGACCGCGCGCCACGCCCGGCCGACGGCCTCCAGCCGCTCCGGCTCCACCCGCAGCGGCGGAGTCGGCGGCAGATCGATGATCGCCTCACTCACGGGAACGACCCTAGGGGCGTACGACCGGTGTCCGGTACCCCTGTGGACAACCGTGGAGCGCCGTCCACACCGGCACGGTGGAACGACGCCGTCCGGTCCCTTTGCCCCGGGCGGATGGCTAGGGTGGGTGCGTGATCGTCGGGATCGGGATCGACGTGGTGCTCGTGTCACGGTTCGCCGACGCCCTGACCAGGACGCCGTTGCTCGCCGACCGCTTGTTCACCGAGGCGGAGCGGCTCACCGGCTCCGGCAACCCCCGGTCGCCGGAGTCCCTGGCGGCGCGGTTCGCCGCCAAGGAGGCGGTCGCCAAGGCGCTCGGCGCTCCGCCCGGCCTGCGGTGGCACGACTGCGAGATCGTGACCGACCCGGACGGCCGGCCGTGGCTCACGGTGTCCGGCACGGTGGCGGCCGCGGCAGCCGAACGGCGGGTCACCCGCTGGCACCTGTCCCTGTCGCACGACGGCGGGATCGCCTCGGCCATGGTGATCGCGGAGGGCGAGGGATGAGCCGCCGACCGGAGACGACGTCGAGCCCGGCGGAGGTGGTCGGATGAGGGGCGCGTGGCGGGTGGCGGACGTGCGGGCGGCGGAGGCGGCGCTCATGGCCACCCTGCCGCCGGGCACCCTCATGCGCCGGGCGGCCGCCGGGTTGGCCCGCCGCTGCGCCGGGCTGCTGGTCGACCGCTTCGGCGGGGTCTACGGCCGGCGGGTGCTGCTGCTGGTCGGCTCCGGCGACAACGGCGGCGACGCGCTGTACGCGGGTGCGGCGCTGGCCCGGCGCGGCGCGACGGTGACCGCCCGGCTGCTGTCCGCCGACCGGGTCCACCGCGACGGGCTGGCGGCGCTGCGCCGCGCCGGCGGCCGGGTGGCCACGGACGGGCTGCCGGACGGCGCCGAGCTGGTGGTGGACGGGATCGTCGGCATCGGCGCCACCGGTGGGTTGCGCGAGCCCGTTGCCGCGCTGGTGGCCGCCGCCGTGGAGCTCACCGCGGCCGACGGCGCACCGGCCCTCATGGTGGCGGTCGACGTGCCCAGCGGGGTGGACGTCGACACCGGCGACGTCCCCGGTGCCGCGGTCCGGGCGGACGTCACCGTCACCTTCGGCTGCCAGAAGCCGGCGCTGGTGGCGGGACCGGCCGCGCAACTGACCGGGGTGGTCGAGCTGGTCGACATCGGCCTCGGCCCCTACCTGCGGACCGACCCGGTGGTGCAGGTGCCCGACCTGGCCGACGTGGCCGGCTGGTGGCCGCGGCCCGGTCCGGCGTCGGACAAGTACACCCGCGGGGTGGTGGGGGTCTCCGCCGGCTCGCCCTCCTACCCGGGGGCGGGCATGCTCGCGGTGGCGGGTGCGGTCGCCGGCCCGGCCGGCATGGTCCGGTACGCCGGGCCCGCCGCCGAGGCCGTGGTGGCGCGGTACCCGTCGGTGATCCCGGCGCCCCGGGTGGCCGACGCCGGGCGTACCCAGGCGTGGGTGTGCGGCTGCGGCCTGGGCACCGACGAGCGGGCCGCGGCGGAGCTGCGGGCGGTGCTGGAGCGGCCGGTTCCGGTGGTGCTCGACGCCGACGCGCTCACCCTGCTCGCCGGCGGCGGCTTCACCGACGCGCTGCGCAGCCGCAAGGCGCCGGTGGTGCTCACCCCGCACGACCGGGAGTACGCGCGGCTCGCCGGCGCCGAGCCCGGGGGCGACCGGGTGGCGGCCGCCCGGCGCCTGGCCACCCAGCTGTCGGTCACGGTCCTGCTCAAGGGCGACCGCACGGTGGTCGCCGACCCGGACGGCCACGCGTACGTCAACCCGACCGGCCACCCGGCGCTGGCCACCGCCGGCACCGGTGACGTGCTCGCCGGTCTGCTCGGCTCCCTGCTCGCCGCCGGGCTCGCGCCGTGGCAGGCGGCGTTGACCGCGGCGTACCTGCACGGGCTGGCCGCCCGCCGCGCCGCCGCCGAGGGCCCGGTGACCGCGCCGGTGGTGGCTGCGGCGCTGCGGCCGCCGCCCGAGGTGGTCTAGCGGCCGCTCCACCTGCGGCGCCACTTCGCCCGTGTGGCGAGCGTCCGGTCGGTAGGGTATTCGGCATGTGGCAGGCGGAGGCGCGCATCGACCTGGCGGCGGTGCGCCACAACGTGGCCGTCCTGCGCCGGGCCGCCCCGACCGCGGAGCTGATGGCCGTGGTCAAGGCCGACGCGTACGGGCACGGCATGGTGCCCTGCGCCCGCGCCGCCCTCGAGGCCGGTGCCGGCTGGCTGGGGGTCGCCACCCTGGACGAGGCCGCCAAACTCCGCCAGGCCGGCATCACCGCGCCGGTGCTTGCATGGTTGTACGCGCCGGGCGCCCCCCTGCACGAGGCGGTGGCGGCCGACGTCGACCTGTCCGCCGCCAGCCTCGGGCAGCTCGCCGAGGTGGTGGCCGCCAGCCGCACGGCCGGCCGCCCGGCGCGCGTCCACCTGAAGATCGACACCGGGCTGTCCCGGGGCGGCGCCACCGCCGACGACTGGCCGGCGCTGGTGGAGGCCGCGGCCAAGGCGGAGGCGGACGGCTCGGTGGAGGTGGTCGGGGTGTGGAGCCACCTCATCCACGCCGACGCGCCCGACCACCCGTCGGTCGACATGCAGCTGGCCGCCTTCCACGAGGCCATGGACGTGGTGGCCGCCGCCGGTCTGGCGCCCCGCTACCGGCACCTGGCCAACTCGGCGGCCACGCTGACCCGGCCCGACACCCACCTGGACATGGTCCGGCCGGGCATCGCGGTGTACGGCCTGTCGCCGGTGCCGGGCCGGTCGTTCGGGCTGCGGCCGGCGATGACCGCGCGGGCCCGGGTGACGCTGACCAAGCGGGTGCCCGCCGGGCGGGGGGTGTCGTACACGCACGCGTACCACACCACCCGGCCGACCACCCTGGCCGTGGTGCCGCTCGGCTACGGCGACGGCGTGCCGGTGGCCGCCTCCAACACCGGTCCGCTGGTACTGGCCGGCCGGCGTCGCACCGTGGCCGGCCGGGTGTGCATGGACCAGATCGTGGTCGACTGCGACGACGACCCGGTCCCCCACGGCGACGTGGCGGTGCTGTTCGGCCCCGGTGACGACGGCGAGCCGACCGCCGACGACTGGGCCCAGGCGTGCCAGACCATCAACTACGAGATCGTGACCCGGTTCGGGGGCCCCCGGGTGACACGGGTGTACGTCAATGAGTGACCATCGATGAGTGAGTGTCGATGAGTGAGCGTCGCCGTCGCCGCCGCCGGCTCGGGATCATCGGCGGCGCCCTCGGGGTGGTCGCCGCCGGGGTGGCGGCCGGAGTCGCCGCCGAACGGATTCTCTTCCGGCGGCTGCGCGTCCGCCCGGACGACCCGTACGCGCGGGAGCCCTTCGGTCGGCTGCCCTGCGACGAGTCGCTGACCGTCACCACCCCCGACGGGGTGCCCCTGCACGTGGAGATCCTCGACCCGGCCGACGGGGTGGAGCTGGACGCCGACTTCGCCGCCGATTTCGCGTCCGGCGGCGCCCCGGAGCCGGAGGCGACCGTGGTGTTCGTCCACGGCTTCTGCCTGGACATGGGGTCCTTCCACTTCCAGCGCAAGGAGCTGACCCGGCGGGGCGACTGGCGGGCGGTCTACTACGACCAGCCCGGCCACGGCCGCTCCGGCCGGTTGCGCGACGGCGAGTACGAGCTCGCCGCGCTGGCCGACGCGCTGCGGTCGGTGATCGAGGCGACCACGCCGGCCGGCCGGGTGGTGCTGGTCGGCCACTCCATGGGCGGCATGACCGTGATGGCGTTCGCCGAGCGCCACCCGGAGCTGTTCCGCGAGCGGGTCGCCGGCGTGGTGCTGATCGCCAGCTCCGCCGGCCGCCCGGGCGACTCCGGCTCCCGCCTGCCCGACCTGGTGGCCCGGTTCAGCCGCCCCATGCTGCCGCTGATCAACGGCGCGGCCCGGGTCAGCGGCCGGGTGATCGATCGGGCCCGGCGGGCCGCAAGCGACCTGGCGTGGCTGCTCACGAGGCGGTACGGGTTCGGCGACCCGGACCCGAGCCCGGCCCTGGTCGACTACGTGGAGCGGATGATCTCCGCCACCCCGGCCGACACGGTCGCGCGCTACCTGCGTACCCTCCACCAGCACGTGCTGCGCGGCGCCGCCACCGGTGACGAGCCGGGCGGTCCGGAGGCGACCGGCGGTGCGGCCGGTGACGGGGGCGCCCCCGAGCAACGGCCGCAGGTGCCGTCGGCAGGGGCCGCCTGGCGGGCGCTGCAGGGCGTCCCGGTGCTGATCATCTGCGGCGACCAGGACCTGATCACCCCGCTGTCGCACAGCACCTACATCCAGTCCCGGCTGCCCGCCTCCGAACTGCTGGTGGTGCCCGGCTCCGGCCACCTGGTCATGCTGGAGCACCCGGAGCAGGTCAACGCCGCGCTGCTCACCTTCCTGGAGAAGGTCGGGTGACGCGTACCGGAGCGGAACGGGTGCGGATCGTCCTGCCCACCGAGGCGGACACCCGCGCCCTCGGGGAGGCGGTCGGCCGCCTGCTGCGCGCCGGCGACCTGGTCGTGCTCGCAGGTCCCTTGGGGGCCGGTAAGACGGTGCTCGCCCAGGGCATCGGGGCGGGTCTCGGGGTCAGCGGTCCGGTGCTGTCGCCCACGTTCGTCATCGCCCGGGTCCACCCGGGACGGGTGCCGATGGTCCACGTCGACGCGTACCGGCTCGGCACGGTCGACGACCCGCGGGCCGAACTGGACGACCTCGACCTCGACACCGAGCTGGAGGAGGCGGTGGTCGTGGTCGAGTGGGGCGAGGGGCTGGTGGAGCGGTGGACCGACGCCCACCTGCTGGTGCGCCTTGAGCGCGGGGCGGACAACGTCCGCACCGCCGAGCTGACCGGACACGGCGGGGACTGGGCGGAGCGGCTCGCGCTGCTCGACCGAAGGTAAGGTGCCTGACGTGCGGGTGCTGGCGATCGACACGGCCACCGCGGCGAGTGCGGTGGCCGTGGTGGAGTACCCGGCCGACGGCCCGCCGCTGGCGCTGGCGCGGCGCGAGCGGGTCGATCCGCGCGGACACGCCGAGTGGCTGACCCCGCTGATCCGGCAGACGCTGGACGAGGCGGGCCTCGAACCGGCCGACCTCGCCGCCGTGGTGGCCGGCGTCGGCCCCGGCCCGTTCACCGGGCTGCGGGTGGGGCTGGCGACCGCCGGCGCGATGGCCCAGACCCTGGGCATCCCCACGTACGGGGTGTGTTCGCTGGACGGCATCGGCGCGGTCACCGGTCCGGGTCCGGCCCTGGCCGCCACGGACGCGCGGCGCCGGGAGATCTACTGGGCGGTCTACCGGGAGGGTCGGCGCCTGACCGGCCCGGCCGTGGACCGCCCCGACCAGCTGGGCATGCGGCTGGTGGAGTACGGGGTGCGGGTCGCCTGCGGCGAGGGGGCGCGCCGCTACCGGGACGTGCTCGGACTGCCCATGGTCGACGGCCCCGCCTACCCGGACCCGGTGGTGCTGGCGACGGTGGCGGCGCCGCGGGTCACCTCCGGCGCGCCGGGGGAGGTGCTGACCCCGCTGTACCTACGGCGCCCGGACGCCGCCGAACCCCGTCCCCCCAAGCCGGTGACCCCCCGGTGACGCCGGTGGAGCAGGTGGCGACCACGCCGATGGGACCGGTCACGATCACCCCGATGGGCATGGCCGACATCGACGAGCTGCTGCCCATCGAGGAGGACCTGTTCGGACCGGAGCGCTGGACCGCCGGCATGTTCCAGAGTGAGCTGATCGCCGGCCACCACTACCTGGTGGCCCGGGACGCCGACGGCACCGTGCTCGGATACGGCGGGATCGCGGTCTACCCGCCGGAGGAGGCGTGGATCAACAACCTGGCGGTCCGGCGCAGCGCCCAGCGCCGCGGGATCGGCCGGGCGCTGCTGGAGGCGCTGCTCGCCGAGGCGGCGCGGCGCGGCGTCGCCAAGGTGCTGCTGGAGGTGGCCGACGACAACGAGGCCGCGCAGAAGCTGTATGAGGCGTACGGGTTCGTCACCATCGCCCGGCGCCGCGCGTACTACCAGCCCAGCGGTCGGGACGCGCTGGTGATGATGCGGGAGGAGGACACGGGTCGGTGAGCGGACCTCGGGGCGACGGGCCCCTGGTGCTGGGGATCGAGACCTCCTGCGACGAGACCGGGATCGGGATCGTGCGGGGCACCACCCTGCTCGCCGACGCGCTGGCCTCCAGTGTGGACGAACATGCCCGGTTCGGCGGGGTGGTGCCGGAGGTGGCCAGCCGCGC
>CAZSNW010000053.1:0-14043 GCA_964608245.1 uncultured Micromonosporaceae bacterium | reverse complement strand
GTCACCCACAACATGCAGCAGGCGGCCCGGATCAGCGACCGCACCGCGTTCTTCACCACCGAGGTCAACCCGGAGAGCGACACCCGCACCGGCACCCTGGTGGAGTACGACGACACGGCGAAGATCTTCTCCAACCCGTCGGACCCGCGGACCGAGAACTACATCACCGGCCGCTTCGGCTGACCCCTTCTTCGACAACTGCGGCGACGTTGTCGCCTTACGGCGCCGCCGGACGGCAACTGCGGCGAAGTTGTCGTCAGTAAGGTCCGCCGGACGGCAACTGCGGCGAAGTTGTCGCGATCGAGGGCTAGCACTCCAGCCAGGCGAGCGCCTCGTCGAGGACGTCGGCGACCGGCCTCCCCCACCCCTCCGACGCGGTCAACAGGTCCGGCAGACGGCCGGGTTCCAGGCCCGCGTACGCGAGGCAACCGGCGTACTTGTCCGCGACCTCCGCGTCGGACAGCGGCGCCCTCGGGTGGCCGGGCGGGTCGGTGCAGGTGACGCTGCGGGTGGCGCCGTCGGCGGTGGTCACCACCACGGTCGCCGACTCCCGCCCGGAGGCGACCTCCACCGTGGCGTCCTGCGCCGGGTCGGCCGCCACCCGCACCCGGCCGGCGAGCTCCCGCAACCCGGGGTCGCCGAGGCTGTCCGGCGCGAAGTCGGCCAACGTCACGTCCCCCCGGGTGAGCAGCACCGCCAGGCAGTACTCCACACTGAACCGCGCCTGCATGGCGGTGGTGGGGTAGGTCCGCGTCAGGCTCCGGCGGGAGATCTCGGCGAGCGACACCGTGACCCGGTCGACTGCGACCTCGGCGGGTCGCCCGGGCACCGCGCCGACCGCCCCGGTGAGCGCCGCCAGCGGCCGGTGGGTGGCCGCACAGCTCGGGTACCGCTTGAGCCACAGGTTCCGCGACGGCATCCCGGCCCCCACGTCCGGCGGCTCCCAGTCCGCCCGGTCCGGCCCGCCGTACAGCTGGCGGACCCCGCCGGGGCCGGCGAACAGCGCGTCGGCGGCGGTCATCCCCCTAGCCGCCAGGTACGCGGCCTGGATGCCCGCGGCGGCGGCGTTGCCCGCGTGGAAGTGCTTGGCGCCGAAGCCGAACTGCCGCTTGAGCCCGGCGGCGAGGCTGGTGGACAGCCCGATCGCGTGGGACATCGCGGTCCGGTCCAGGCCGAGCAGCGTCCCGGCGGTGGCGGCCGCGCCGACCACCCCGAGCGTGGAGGTGGCGTGCCAGCCGGCCGCGTAGTGGGCCGGGTTCATGAGCCGTCCCAGCGCGTACAGCACGAGGTAGCCGCGGACGAAGGCGTCGTACGCATCGGCCACGCCGGCCCCGACGTGCCGGCCACACGCCAGCGCCGCGGGCACGAGCACCGCGCTCGCGTGTGCGTTGGCGACCTCCAGCACGTCGTCGAAGTCGAGCGCGTGCGCCGCCACCCCCAGCGCCAGGGCCTGCCGGTCCGGGGCCGTGCGGGACAGCGGCCGGTCGTCCAGGGCGGCGGCCGCCGCCACCGCCGCCCGGGTGGACGCCTCGGACCGTCCGGCGGCGATGCACCCGAGGGTGTCGAGGAACGCCCGGGCGGCCACCGGCCGCTCGGCGACGACGTCACCGGTCGACGTGGCGAGGTCGGCGAGCACCGTCTGCGGGTCAGGCGTCACCGTCGGTCCCTCCCCTCTGCGCGGTGGCGTGGTCGGCGGCGATCATCCCGAGCCCCATCGCCGACAGCAGGCCGTTGCCGGCCAGGTAGCCGCTGTCGCCGTGGCCGGAGATGCCGGCGGCCGCACCGCCCGCCGCGTACACCCCGGGCACGGGTCGGCCGCCACGCAGCACCCGCGCCCACGGGTCCACCGTGATTCCGCCCTGGGTGTGGAACAGGGCGCCGCGTACGCGGACCGCCCGCAACCCGGTACCCAGCGGACGTTCCCACGACCGTCCGAACCGGTCGGTGGCGCGGCGGGCGGCGAGGTCGGCCACCTCGGTCAGGGTGCGTTCCAGGGTCGCCGGGTCGGCGCCGATCCGGTCGGCCAGCGCCGCCGGGGAGTCGGCGGCCACCACCGCGTTCTCCGCGGTGATCACCCGGAAGTCGTGGGAGCGGCGCAGCTCCTCGGCGATCGCCTCGTCGAACACCGCCCACGCGTACCCGTCCGGGGCGGCGGCGGTGAGCACCGCGAACTCGGAGTAGCCGCGCAGCTCGTTGCCGTACCGGGCGCCGTGCCGGTCGACGAGGATGCCGCCGAGCACCATGGTCGCCCAGGTCAGCGGCACCCCGACGAAGCTCAGCGACCCGTGCCCCTGGAAGCTGTCGAGATAGGACAGATCCCAGCCGTGGGAGGCGGCGGTCCGGACCGCGTCGCCGCCGCTTCCCTCGGCACCGTGGTAGAACAGCCGCGCCGCCTCTGGGCCGAGGTGGCGCGCGACGAGCTCCCGGTCCGCACCGAACCCGCCCGTGCAGAGGATCACCGCGCGGGTGCGGACGGTCTCGGTGACGCCGTCCGGCGAGCGGAGCACCGCGCCGACCGGCCCGCCGTCGGCGCCCTCCTCCACGTCCACCAGCTGCAGCGGGTGCACCAGGTCGATCCGTTCGTCACGCCGCACCGCGGACAGCAGGCCGGCGTGCAGGCTGGCGCCGGAGCGGTCCGGCATGCTGTGGCACCGCGGCCGGGTGTGGCCGGGGTAGACGAAGTCGGTGACCAGTGCGAGCGGCAGCCCGACCTCGTCGCACAGCCAGTCGACCAGCGCGGCCGAGCGCTCCGCCAGCGCCCGCACCACCGGCTCCGGCGCCTGCCCGGCGGCCTTGCGTTGGATGTCGCCGACGAAGACCTCCACGCCGTCGTCGACGCCGGCCTCCCGTTGCAACCGGGTCCCGCAGGCGGGGATCATCCCGGCGCTCATGCCGATGTTGGCCGACCGCGGGAACGTCGGGGAGGCGTCGGTGAGCAGGCAGCTGCGGCCGGCCCGGGCCACCCGCAGCGCCGCCACCGCGCCGGCCGCGCCGGCCCCGGCCACCACCACGTCCACGTCGACGCCGCCGGTCACGCCACGTCACCACCGTCTGTGAGGTACGCCCGGACGCTCTCCACCAGCTGCTCGCGGGCCGCGGCAACCCGGTCGACGGCCTCCCGGACCGCCGCGGTGTGCGCGGCCAGGTCGAAGCCGGCCGCCTCGGCGAGTTCGGCCAGCCGCTCGGGCGCACACCCGCCGGCGCTGGTCCGGGTGGCGAGGAACCGGTCGACGTCGAGCACCGCGGCCGGGTCGACGGCGTCGACGTCCAGCTCCACCCCGGCCTCGGCGGCCGCGCGCGTCAGCAGCTCCGGCAGTGACGCCGGGCCCACCTCCTCGCTGAGCCGCACCATCCGCGCCACCACGTCGTGGGCGGCCCGGAAGGAGAGCCCGGCGGACCGGACCAGCGCGTCGGCGAGCGCGCTCGCGGTCGACCACTGGCTGCCGGCCGCCCGTCGCAGCGCCGGCTCGTCGACCTCCAGCGTGTCCACCGCGTCGGTCATCAGTCGCAGCGCCCCCACCGTGGCCCGGCCCATCTCCGGCGCCCGGTTCACCGCGAACACCTGGTCGCAGTCGGTGGAGGTGGCCATCTTGAGCAGTCCGGTGTGGGAGGCCGGCCACCCGACCGCCTCGCCCGCCAGCGCCCGCACCCGCTCCAGCGCGTACGGGTTCCGCTTCTGCGGCATCATGCTCGAGGTGCCGCACAGTCCGGCGTGGAGGCGGACCAGCCCCACCTCGGAGGCGCACCAGAAGTAGAGGTCACCGGCGAGCCGGGCGAGCCCGCCGAGCAGCAGCGCCAGGTTGCCGGCGAGTTCGGCGTTGACGTCGATGCTGAAGATGCCCGCGTCCCGGGCGTTGAGAACGATCCCCGGGTGCCCGAGCAGCTCGGCGGTGCGGCTACGGTCGATCGGCCAGTCGGTGCCCACCAGCGCCGCCCCGCCCAGCGAGCACAGGTCGGTCCGGCGCAGCCCCTCCCGCAGCCGCTCGATGCTGCGGCTGGCGACCCAGTAGTGGGCGTTGAAGAAGTGGCCGAGCGTACCCGGTTGGGAGTGCTGCAGGTGGGTGTAGCCGGGGGCGGGCGTGTACGCCCACCGGTCGGCGGCGCGCAGCAGCGCCTCACCGAACTCCAGCAGCGCCTCCAGCACCGCCAGGGTCTCCCGGCGGGCCACCAGCCGCACCGCCTCGGCGTTCTGGTCGATCCGGCTGCGCGCCAGCTGGATCATGCCGCCGGCCTCGCCGCACTCGGCGCGCAGGTACGCCTCCATCTGCGGCAGTACGCCGCCGCGCTTGGGGTCCAGCGGCAGGGTCACCTCCGGGTCGGGGCCGAGCAGCCGCAGCAGCGCCCGCAGCAAGGGAACCGCCTGCTCCCGCCGCAGCGCCCCGCTCTCGGCGAGCATGAGCACGTGCGCCAGGTCGATCTGGACGTACTCGTCGATCGCCTCCTGCTGGGTGGCGAGCTCCACACCGTGGACGTGGGCGACGAGGCTCGGCATCGGACGGACGCCGAGCCGTCCTGCGGTCAACATGGGTGCGTCCTTTCGTCCCGTCGGACCGGCGTCAGCGGCTGCGCCGGTAGTCGTCGAACGCGGCCACCAGCTCCGGGTCGGGGCTGGCGTACAGGAAGCCGGTGCTCGGGCGTACCTTCTGCCCTTGCGCCACCATCGCCACCTGCGTCCGGGCGAGATTGATGAGGTACGGGCGGACGTCGAGCACCACCGCACCGTCGATCTCGGTCACCCCGGCCCGCCACAGCAGCTCGCAGATGATGGTCTGGCCGGGCAGCAGCACGTCGCTGCCGGCCGCCACCGCCTTCCGCGCGGCGGTGAGGAAGGCGGTCATGAACTCGTCCTCGTCTCCGCCGACCGCCTTGACCAGCGCGGGGTACCCGCACTCCATGATCACGGTCGGGCCGGCGCGGTCGGTCAGTCCCCGGGTCCGGATCTGCCGGCCGAGCACGGTGACCATCGGCGGGTTGATCGCGATGAACGAGAACTGCTGCCCGGTCATGCAGGCCAGGTGCATCGAGGTCTCGCCGTACCCCAGCACCGGGATGTCGCACAGGCTGCGCGCCAGCTCCAGGCCCGGGTCCTGCATCACGCCGACGATGGCGGCGTCCACACCGGACCTTTCCGCCTCGACGATCCGGTGCGCCACCTCGGTCTCCTGCTCGTGGTAGAGGCCGAGGTGGTTGACGGCCCGACCGGCGATGGTCTTTGCGGCCTGTCCGCCGGTGTCCCGCAGCCCGTGGATCTCGATCTGCACGTCCGGCCCGGCGAACGCCCGGTAGTGCTCCAGCACCAGCTCCTTGTAGCCGGGGATCGAGTAGGTGGCGACCAGTCCCTGTTCCCAGATCCGCATGTCACGCTCCTTCCGCCTGCGGCGGTCGCGGTCGCCGCCGCCCCGCCACGAACACCAACCCGGCGGCCACGAGCAGCAGCCCGGCGCACAGCAGCCAGCCCGTGGCGTGCGAACTGGCCTGGGCGACCAGGCCGAACCCGGCCGGCCCGGCGACCAGACCGGCGAACGTACCGGTCTGCACCCGCGCCGAGCTGCGGGCGGGGAACGCCTGCCCCTCCACCGAGGCGAGCAGCAGCAGCCCCGGCCACCCCCAGCCGAGGCCGAACGCCACCACGGTGGCCGCCACCAGCGCGGCCGAGCCGTGTACCAGCCCGAGCAGGACGAACCCGACCGACCCGACCGCGAGCACCGCGGCGGCCATGAGGTACGGCGGTACGCGCAGCCGGTCGACGAGCACGCCGAGGGCGAGCCGGCTCACCACGCAGCACAGCCCGCCGACGGTGAGCAGGCCGGCCGCCGTGCCGTTGGGCATCCCGCCCACCACCAGGCTGTCGACGAAGAACCCCGACAGGGAGCTGCCGACCATCGAGGCGAGGAACCCCGCCACCGCCGCGGTCTGCACGAACCCGTCCGCCCGCCACCGCCGACGGTCCCGGTACCGGTCGGCCCGGCCGGTCGGGGTCCGCAGACCCACCGCCATGGCGGCCACCGCCAGCAGGCACAGCGGCAGCATCGACCACCGCCAGCCGAACCGCTCGGTGATGAGCGGGACCACGAACCCGGCGGTGATCAGGCCGGAGGGGACCGCCGCCTGCTTCACCCCGAACGACAACCCCCGCCGGTGGCCCGGCGCCGCGGTGGCCAGGGTGAGGTTGCTGCTGGTCTGCACGAACGCGTTGGCGAGCCCGGCGACGACCAGCAGCGCACCCAGCATCGTGCCGCTGCGGGTGAGCAGGGCGAAGCCGGCGATGGTGAGCAGCGTGACGCCGGTGGCGGTCACCAGCGACCGCCGGGCACCGAACCACTCCACCAGCCGGCCGGACTGCCACACCCCCACCAGCGAGGCGGCCCCGAACGCCGCGATGGCCGCCCCCAGCTCCGCGGTGGACAGCCCGAGGTCCAGCCGGATGGCGCCGGCGTTGGCCGCGACCGCGAAGCTCGGGATGGCGCCCACGCAGGTGGCGAGCGCCGCCGCTGCGACGGTCCCGGTCGCCCCCGCCGGCCCCGCCCGCGGGCCGGCGGGCGCCTGCCGGGTCGACGTCGGAGGCACCACGCCGGTCACACCAGCACGTCGTCCTTGAGCGTCGACCAGATCTCGCCGTAGATCTCGGCGAAACCCTCCACCGCGTGGATCTCGTACACGTTGCGGGGCCGGGGAAGGTCCACCGTGACCACCTTCTTGACCCGGCCCGGCCGTGCCGACATCACCACCACCCGGTCGGAGATGGCGACCGCCTCGGCGATGTCGTGGGTCACGAACATCACCGTCTTCGGGGTCTCAGCCAGGATGGTGAGCAGCTGGTCCTGCAGACGCATCTTGGTCTGCGCATCCAGCGCCCCGAAGGGCTCGTCCATCAGCAGCAGCTCGGGCGAGTACGCGAGCGTACGCGCGATGGAGGCGCGCTTCTGCATCCCGCCGGACAACTGCGAGGGGAAGGAGTCCTCGAAGCCCTCCAGGCCCACCATCGCCAGGTACCGCCGGGCGGTCTCCCGCCGTTGCCGGCGGCCGTGCCCCCGCACCCGGAGGGCGAACTCGACGTTTTCGATGGTGGTCAGCCACGGGAACAGGTTGCTGTCCTGGGTGACGAACCCAACGTCCTGCCGGATGCCGTCCACCCGGGTGCCCATGAC
Organism: uncultured Micromonosporaceae bacterium; assembly: GCA_964608245.1. Lineage (GTDB taxonomy): Bacteria > Actinomycetota > Actinomycetes > Mycobacteriales > Micromonosporaceae > Natronosporangium. Next base: position 6,895 of record CAZSNW010000053.1, on the reverse strand, counting down.
GGACGCGTGCCCCCGGGTGGGCCGCAGCAGTCCCGAGGCGATCCGCAGCAGCGTGCTCTTACCGCAGCCGCTGGGGCCGACGATGGTGGTGACCCCGTCGGCCGGTACGTCGAGGGTGATGTCAGCAAGCGCCAGCACCTCGCCGCTGTCGCTGAAGAAGGTGCACGAGACGCCGTCGAACCTGATCGCCGGCGTCCCGCCGCTGTCGGTCCCGGTCACGAGTGTTCCCCTTCACCGGTCGGCGGGTCAGGACTGGTACTCGTTGGTGAACAACGTGGTCGGCGGGTCGTTGTAGGGCGTGCTGGCGGTCCGGTTGTTGAGGTCGATCGCCTTCTGGACGCCCTCGGCGGTGAATGCCGGGGTGGCCGGGTACATCGGCCGGTTGTTCTCGAAGGCCGCCTCGAAGACGTCGTCGGACAGCTCGGCGAAGTCCTCGCGGATGCTGTCGCGCGCCTGCTGCGGGTTCTCGTTGATCAGCTTCAGCGCGTCGGCGAGCCCGGCTACCAGCGCCCGGGTCGCCGCGGCCTTCCGCGCGGCCACCGGTGCCATCATCCACACGCTGGTCCACGCCATCTCGTCGAACTCCGGCAGCCCCGAGGTGGCCAGGGTGAGGTAGACCTGGCCGAACCCGGCGGCCGTGATCTGCTCGGGGACCGGGGAGAACACCGCGAACGCGTCGATGTTGTCCTGCTCCATGGCGCCGGCGAAGGTGCCGATGTCGTGCAGGTACGTGATGTTGAGGCTGTCGGGGTCCACACCGACGCTCTCCATCACCGCGCGGACGGTCACGTCGGTGCCGGCGCCCGGGTCGGTGGCGGCGAACCGGGCGGTGGCCAGGGCCTGGAAGCGCTGCGCGAGCGGCGCGTCCGGACCCACGCCGGAGCGCTCGATGAACCGGTTGGAGACCACGAAGATGTTGGGGTTGTGCTTGGTCGCCAGGGCCACGCACACCACGTCCTCGCCCTCGAGCTTCAGCCCCATGAAGGTGCCGGCGACCCCGAGGTAGCCGCAGTCGATGTCGCCGCGCAGCAGGGCGGTGGGGAGCGCGGCCGACGACAGACCGACCGTGGAGACCTCGAGGTTGCGGGAGTCGAAGAAGCCGTTGCGCTCGGCGACCAGCAGCGGCACGTGGGTGAAGTTGTTGGTGGTGTTCCGGCCGAGCACCAGGGACAGGCGGCCGTTCGACGAGCCGTCGTCGTCGGAACTGCACCCGAACAGCAGGGTGGTCGCGATCCCCGCCCCGGCGGCGAGGAAGCTGCGGCGGCTGAGCGTGAAGGTCATGGGTACCACCTCGATCGTCGACAGCTCGCGTGACGGGGTCACGCGGATTGCTCACTGCACGGTGCGGGAGGACCGTGTCAGCTGGCTCGGATGCCACCGGATGATCTGCCGCTCGATGGCGCGCACGACGCCGTTGGCCAGCGCGACACCGGTGACGAGGATGATCAGGCCGGCGAACAGGCCGGCGCTGTCCAGCGTGTTGCCGCTGTAGAGGATGAAGAAGCCCAGGCCCTCGTTCGAGGCCATGAACTCACCGACCACCGCGCCGATCACCGCGAACGGCAGCGCGGTCTTCAGGCCCACCATGATGTACGGCATGGTGGACGGCAGCACCACCAGCCGGTTCACGTCGAACCGGGACGCTCCCATCACCCGGGCCAGGTTCACGTGCTCCTCGTTGACGCTGCGCAGCCCGGCGAAGGTGTTGAAGAAGACCAGGAAGAAGGCTCCGATGAAGGCGATCGCGACCTTGGCGGACAGGCCGATGCCGAGCCAGAGGATGAACAGCGGCGCCAGCGCCACCTTCGGGATGCTGTAGACCGCCATGATGAACGGCTCCAGCACCGACGCCAGGAAGGCGACGCGTCCGAGCACGATACCCAGGACGATGCCGACGACCACGGCGGAGAAGTAACCGATCCCGACCGCGGTGTACGTCTTCCACACGTGCGGCCAGATCTCACCGGTGGAGACCAGCTCCCACAGCCGGACGACCACATCGGACGGTCGACTGATGAAAATCTTCCGGATGAACCGGTCGGACGACCACTCCCACACGGCGAGGACCGCGACGAGCAGCAGCAGGCGCCACAGCGTGACCGAACGCAGGACGGTGAGGACCATCCGCCGCCGCTGCCGGACGGGCGGCGTGGCCGGCTGGTGCGGCGCGGTGGCGCCCCCGGGCGTTCCGGTAGTCTCGGCGTCCACCCCGGCGGTCCCCTGCACCGTCCCGGCTGCCGCGGGCACCTCGCCAGCGACCGCGGCGACCGTTTCCGCCGCAGCCGTTCCACTGGCTGAAACCTTGTTTCCGCCCATGCGCGAAGGCTAGACTCCGACCTCGGAGCGGTCAAGGGTCTTCTCAGGCGAACCTTTACGACGTACGCACAGGACACCGCCGCTACGGGAGACGATGTTCCTTCTAAAGGAACGGAGGCGACATGGCTGAAACGATCACCCTGCTCCGTCCCGACTACGTACCGTCCTCCCACCGCCGCGGCGGGACCGCCTTCACCCGGCCCGACCTACGCTCCGGGGTGCTGGCCCTGGTCGACAACAGCAAGCCGAACGCCGGCGCGCTCCTGCGGATGCTCGCCGACCGGCTCGCCGCCACCCACCGGCCACGGGAGGTGCGGCCGCTGCGCAAGAGCAGCGCCGGCGAGTCGATCACCGGGGAGCTGCTCGACGCGGCGGACGGCAGCGCGTTCGCGGTCACCGCCTTCGCCGACTGCGGGTCCTGCACCTCCTGGACGGTCCGGGACGCCGACCAGCTGACCCGCCGGGGCGTGCCCACCGCCGTCATCGTCACCACCCCGTTCGTCGGGCTCGCCACCACCATCGCCGACAGCCTCGGCCTGCCGACCGAGGCGCTCGTCGAGGTCCCGCACCCGGTGAACATCCTCACCACCGACGAACTCGAGCGCCTGGCCGACGAGGTGGCGCCGCGGCTGGCCCGGCTGCTGGCCGACCCGGAGGCGTGAGATGAGCGACGAGCGTACGGTCGTGCTGCCCGACGACCTGGAGACGGTCTACGACCACTTCTGCTCGCAGCAGTGGTCGGACGGCCTGCCGATCGTGCCGCCCACCGAGGAGCGGGTCACCGAGGCGCTCCGGCACACCGACCTGTCACCGGAGACTGAACTCGGGGTCCTGCCGCCCCGGTTCGCGCCGGTGCTGGTCCACAACGTCGCCGTGTGCGCGGTGATGGCCGGCTGCCGACCCGAGTACCTGCCGGCGGTGATCGCCGCGGTACGCGCGTGCCTTGCGCCGCAGTTCAACATCGGCGGCGTCCAGTCGACCACCAGCGCCACCACCCCGGTGCTGATCTTCAACGGACCGGTGGTCGAGCGGCTCGGCATCAACTACGGGGTCGACTGCCTCGGCGGCAGCACCCGCGCGAACGCCACGATCGGCCGGGCGACCAGACTCACCCTGCTGTCCGTGGGCGGCGCCACCCCGGGCGTCGGCGACAAGGCCAGCCTCGGTCAGCCGGCGAAGATCACCTGCTGCTTCGCCGAGAACGAGCAGGCCAGCCCCTGGCAGCCGCTGTCGACCGACCGCGGGTTCGCGCCCGGCACGAGCACGGTGACCGCCTTCCCCGCCACCGGCATGGTGGAGGTCCGCGACACCGACAGCCCCACCATCGACGGGGTACTGACCACCATGGCCCAGTCGATGAACCTCAGCGGCTACCTGAGCGCCAACAACGCCGGTGAGAAGCGGCCGGACGCGCTGGTGATCCTCACCCCCGACCACGCCCGGATGGCCGCCGCGGCCGGACTGACCAAGGCGGAGGTCCGCCGCATCCTGTGGGAGCGGGCCCGGCTGCCGTACGAGGCGTTCTCCCCGGAGGTGGCCGAACAGATCCGGCAGTGGCGACAGCGGCGGGCCGACAACCCCGACGAGGTGACCGTCACGCTCAGCCCCGACGACATCTCCGTGGTGGTGGCCGGTGGCGCGGGGACCAAGTCGATGTTCATCCCGACCTGGGGCGGCTGGGCGCAGTCGGCCACGGTCGAGGTCACCCTGCCGTAGGAGGATGCCGTGCCCGACGCCACCACCACCGCCGCCGCACTCGCACCGTTGCGGGAGGCCCTGCAGGCCGACGGCGCCGACCTGCTCGTGCAGCACGCCGACGCCGACACGGTCACCGTCGCCCTCGTGGTGCGGGACGCCGCCTGCGCCGAGTGCATCCTGCCCGCCGACCACCTGCGCGCGGTGATCGCGCAGACGCTGCGACACCTGTACCCGGACCCGACCCGGATCGCCGTGCACGACCCCCGCGAGGGCTGACCGACCGGACGCCGACGGGTACGCCCGGCGCCGCCCGTCGACGTGGACGACGCCGGGTCAGTACACGAACCGGGCGACCCCGTCCGGGCCCCGCTCCGCCCGCGGCATCACCGGGGTGGCGGCGTCCCGCGAGGCGGCCGCCGCCAGCACCGCCGCCACCGAGTCGTACGCGGCGAGCTGCCCCAGCGTCACCGCGGTCGGCGGCAGCATGGTGAGTTCACCGGCCTCAAGCCGCGCGAGCGCGTCGGCCGGGCGCAGCCACACGGTGCGGTCCGCCTCCCCGCTGACGTGCGCCGGCTCCTGCCCGGCGGGCAGCGCCGCGCAGAAGAAGTACGTGTCGTACCGGCGCGCCTCGAACTCCGGCGTGATCCAGCGGGTCCACGGGACCAGGTCCGCCGGCGCCAGGCGTACCCCGGTCTCCTCCGCCACCTCCCGCACGGCCGCGCGCACCACCGCGTACGCGTCCTCCGGCGGCTGGCCGAGCCGGGCCGGCCAGTCACCCGCGAGCGGCTCCCCGTCCCGGTCGGCCGGGTCGACCCGGCCGCCCGGGAACGCGTACATGCCGGAGGCGAACGCCAGGCTCGCCGCCCGCCGCAGCAGGTAGACCTCGAACCCGTCGGTGGCCGGGCGTAGCAGCATCACGGTGGCGGCCAGCCGGGGGGTCACCGGCGTGGCGCCCGACTCGGCGAACTGCAGCGCCTTCTCGGCCAACGGCGCCCACCGTGCGTCGTTCACGCCGCCTCCAGTCGCGCCAGCGCCGCCTGGTGGGCCGCCAGCGCCTCGTCGCCGAACAGCACGAAGCGCACCAGGCGTACCCGCTGCAGCCGTGGCGCGGTCTCGGCGACGGTGCGCAGCGCCACCTCGGCGGCCTCCGCCATCGGGTAGCCGAAGATCCCGGTGGAGATCGCCGGGAAGGCCACCGACGACAGCCCCCGCTCGTCGGCGAGCTGCAGCGCGTTCCGGTAGCAGGAGGCGAGCAGCTCGGCGGCGGGCTCGTCCCGGCCGTACACCGGACCCAGGCAGTGGATCACCCACGGGTTCGGCAGCCGGTGGCCGCTGGTGATCACGGCCTGGCCGGGTCGGATCGGCGCGAGCGGCCGGCACTCCTCGGCCAGGCCGGGACCCGCGGCCCGGTGGATCGCCCCGGCCACCCCGCCGCCGGGCATCAGTTCGGCGTTGGCCGCGTTGACCACCGCATCCACGTCCGGCTGGGCGGTGATGTCCCCGTCGAGCAGTTCGACCGTCACCTCACCCACGCGCCACCGGGTGGTCCCGACGCCCGACATGCTCAGTCCACCTTCACCACGACCGCGATGCCCTGACCGACGCCGATGCAGGCGGCCGCCACCCCGTACCCGCCGCCGCGGCGACGCAGCTCCCGGCAGCAGTCCACGATCACCCGCGCGGCGGAGGCGCCCAGCGGGTGGCCGACGGCGATCGCCCCGCCGTTGGGGTTGACCCGCTCCGGGTCGATCGGCCCGCCGACCGCCTCCGGCAGCAGGTGCAGGCAGGAGAGCACCATCGCGGCGAACGCCTCGTTGATCTCCCACACCGCGACGTCGGCCGGGCCGATCCCGGCGCGGGACAGCGCCTTGGCGATGGCCGGCACCGGGGCGATCGAGAACCGGTGCGGTTCGATCCCGACCGTGGCGGCGGCCACCACCTTCCCCAGCGGGGTGACGCCCAGCTCCTCGACGAGCGGGGCGCCGCCGACCAGTACCGCCACCGCGCCGTCGTTGATCGGGGACGCGTTGCCCGCGGTGACCGTGCCGTCGGGGGTGAACGCCGGCGCGAGCCCGGCGAGCTTCTCCGCCGAGGTGTCCGGCCGGATCGACTCGTCCCGGGTCACCTCCCCGACCGGCTCGGCGAAGCCGTCGTGCAGGCCCTTCTGCCAGGCCGCGTACGCCCGCTCGTGGGAGCGCAGCGCCCACTCGTCCTGGGCCTGCCTGCCGATGCCGAGTTCGACCGCGACCGCCTCGGCGCACACGCCGAGCGGCTTCGTCCAGTGCGCGGGCATCTTCGGGTTGACCATCCGCCAGCCGAGCTGGGTGGGCAGCAGCTCCAGCTTCGCCGGGAACGGTTCGGCGGGTCGGGCGAGCACGAACGGCGCGCGGCTCATGCTCTCCACCCCGCCGGCGATCACCACCTCGGCGTCGCCGGCGCGCACCGCCCGGACCGCCTGCAGCACCGCCTCCCCGCCGGAGCCGCACAGCCGGTTCACGGTCACCCCGGGCACGGTCGGCGGCAGCCCGGCGAGCAGCACCGCCATCCGGGCGACGTTGCGGTTGTCCTCGCCGGCGCCGTTGCTGTCGCCGAGGATCACGTCGTCGATCCGGGACCGGTCCAGTCCCGGGTGCCGGTCGAGCAGGGTGGTCAGCGGAATGGCCGCCAGGTCGTCTGCGCGGATGTGCGACAACCCGCCCTTGTGACGCCCGAACGGGGTGCGGGCGGCGTCGATGAGGTACGCGTCCACACCGCGAGCCTACCGACCGGGCCGGCGGTGCCTGCCCACGCGCCCGGCGGGCGGGGCCGACGCGAGGCGGTCAGGAGTGCTTGACGGCGATCGTCTCCACCGTGTTGGCGACGTGCTCGAACGAGTCGCAGG
>CAZSNW010000052.1:0-14212 GCA_964608245.1 uncultured Micromonosporaceae bacterium | reverse complement strand
CCACCACGAGCGCCCGGGCCAACGCTCCCGGCGCCACCCCGAGGGTGTGCAGGACCGCCAGCTCCTGGCGTCGGCGTACGGCGTTCGACCGTGAGTCCACCAGCAGGCCGAACGCGGCGAGCAGCGCCCCGGCCCCGGCGGCCGCCCACAGCGCCAGCAGCACCCCGTTGCCGAGGGGGTCGCCGAGCCGCCGGTCGGTCTCGAGCTGGCGGTCCTCGTACTGAACCGGCAGCGCGGCGAGGTGCTCGCGCAGGGCGGCCGGCTCCGCGGTCGCCAACCACCACTCGGTGGCGGGCGACGGGGTGCCGAACCCACGGACCTGGTGGTGGGTGAGCCAGCCCAGGTCGACCACCACCGCCTCACCGTCGGCCACCCCGGGCACGGCGGCGAGACTCCCGACCGGCCGGACCGGGATGCCGCCCAGCTCCACCACCGATCCGTCCATGGCCAGGTCGAGTGCGGCGGCGAGCCCCGGGCTGACCAGCGCGGTCGGCGGCGGTACCGGAGCCGGGTCGGTGATCAGGTACGCCGTCGACCGGGCCACGTAGTCGAGATAGTCCACGGTGGCGGTCACCCGGGCGGTGACGTCGCCGCCGATGTCGACCGCCAACCGGTGCGGCGGGCTCGCCAGCTCGCCCTGCGGTCCGTGGGCGACCAGCCGCCACTCCTCCGGGAGGGTCAACGGGTGCACGGTCCCGTCGGCGGCCACCACCGACAGGTCGAACCGCCAGCTGACGTCGTGGTCGACCATCTCCAGCTGATCCTCGAAGAAGAACGCGGGGAACTCCGAGGTGATCATGCCCGCCCGCAGGCCCGCCACCGCGGCGGCGTCCGGCGGCAGCGGCACGTCGACCTTCACCGGTGTGCCGGACAGGGGCGTGGGCAGTCCGACCTCGACCACCGTCCCGCCGCTGGTCATCACGTACACGGCGGGTCGGAAGCTGACCGGCGACTCCACCTCGACCGTGATGGAGAACATTTCACCGTTGATCTCTTCCACGGCCGTCAGCACCGCGTCCGGCGGCGACTCGAACACCACCGTGCCGACCAGCCGCTGCGCACCCTCCGGCAGTGGCGCGGTCACCGGCTCCGGCCGTCCCTCGTGCAGCAGGGCGAACGTGTCGGCCACGTCACCGTGCACCAGGTCGCCGCGGACCACCACGGCCTCGGCCGCCCCGGTGCTCTCCAACGCCAGCAGCGGCACCCGACCCACGTTCTCGATCTCGACCATCCGCCGGTGCACGGCCATGACCGCCGACACCTCCGGCCGCGACACCACCTCGCGCACCGCCGGGGTCGTCCGCAGGTCGCTGGAGACCAGCCGCAGGTCGGTACCCACCGCGTGCCCGGCCTGGTCCCGCTGGGACTGCTGCCAGGTGCCGGCGACCGTGGGCGCGAGCACCGCGGTGGCCACCGCGAGCACGAGCAGCAGCACCGGCCCGGCGTGCGGCCGCCGGTCGGCCTGCCACATGCCCAGCAGGCTGGGGAAGCTGTCCCGTCGGCCCGCCAGCCACACGCCGAGCCGGGTCGCGAGCGGCAACAGCCGCAGCGCCACGGTGGTGGCGGCGAGCACCGACACCACCGGCGCGGCCACCAGCAGCGGGTCGATCTGCAGGTCGCCGACGCCGCGCGGGCCCACCGTCGCGCCGTACTGCTGCAGCTGCCACCAGGCGATCGCGGCGCCCACCACCAGTGCCACGTCCACCCCGGCCCGCTGCCACGCCGCGGCCCGGCTCGGGCGGGACCGCTGCTGCTGCTCGGCGACCCAGGTGCGGCCGCGCCGGGCGGTCGGGAGCGCCAGCGCCAGTCCACAGGCGGCCGCGGCCGACAGCGCGACCAGCCAGGCGCCCGGCGGGCCGACCCACCCCGCCGCGGCGAGGTCGTCGGCGATACCGAGGCTCCGGTCGCCGGCGGCGCCGTCGACGACCCGCACCAGCCAGGTGCCGACCGGGGCGGCGAGCAGCGCCGCCGGCCCCACCGCCAGCAGCGCCTCCGCACCGGTGAACCGCAGCAGCTGCGCGCGGCTGGCGCCGCGGGCGCGCAGCAGCGCGTTCTCCGTCCGCCGGTGCTCCGACAGCAGCTGCGCCACCAGGACCAGGCCGTAGATTGCGATCACGGTCAGCAGCGCCGCCGGCATCACCAGGCTCGACCGGTAGACCACGGTGGCCGCCGAGAGCCCGTCGGCGAGGTCCGCCAGCCCGGTGCTCACCCGGGTGGCGCCGCCCAGCGCAGGGTCGGCCTCCCGCCGCATATCCAGTTCGGACAGGAGCCGCTCGACCCGCTGCGTCACCGTGCCCATGCCGACGCCGACCAGGTCGCCCGGCTCCGGCACCACCAGCCACTCCAGGCTGGCGAGCAGCTGGTAGCGGGCGGCGAACTCGTCCGGGTGCACCACGAACGGGCCGTACCCGTTGCGGCTCAGCGGTGTGGAGGCCAGCTGCCAGTACTCCGCGGACGGGTCGCGGGGCTCGAAGACGCCGACGATCCGCATCGGCCGCGGCTCGCCGAGGATCTCGAAGACCACGTCGACCTCGTCGCCCACCGCGAGTTCGAGCGCCGCGGCCGCGGACGCCGGCACCACCGCCTCGGCCGGTTCGCCGGCGTCCACCGGCTCGGGCCAACGCCCGGCCACCAGGTCGACGACCTCCGACAGCTCCGGCAAGAACGCCACCACCGCGTACGCCCCGTGCACACCCGGGTCCACCCCCGGGTGGTCGTCGGGCAGCCGCAGGCTGGAGCCGTACCCGGCGGCGTACACCCGCGCCGACAGGTCACCCAGGGTGTCGGCGAGCAGTTCACGGACCGCGGCGTCGCGGGCGGCGATCGCCCCCGGTTCCCGGCCGGCGTCCGAGGTCACCAGGACCGTCCGCTCGTGCGGGTCCGCCGCGGCCACCGCCGCACGCGTCCCGGCCGTCGGCAGCAGGTACGCGTACAGCAGGAACGCGGTGATCAGCACGCAGGTCACGAAGGCCGCCAGGGCGGCGGCGCCCAGCAGGGTACGCGCCGCGGCGGCGCGGGCCAGCACCAGCCGCATCGCTCACCGCCCGACGCCGACCGCCGGTTCACGCTCGACCAGTCGACCGTCGCGCAGCTGCAGCACCCGGTCGGCGAGGTCGAGCAGGGCGGGGTCGTGGGTGGCGACCAGCGCGGTCACCCGGCGGGAGCGCACCACCGCCCGGATGAGGTCCATGATGGCCCGCCCGGTCTCCGAGTCCAGCTGGCCGGTGGGCTCATCGGCGATGAGCAGTCTCGGCTCGTTGGCCAGGGCCCGGGCGATGGCCACCCGCTGCTGCTGCCCGCCGGACAGTTCGTACGGCCGCTGCGCCGCGTGCCCGCCGAGGCCGACCAGCTCCAGCAGCATCGCCACCCGCTGCTCGCGCTCGGCGGCCGGCACACGGGCCAGCCGCATCGGCACACTCACGTTCTCCGCCGCGGACAGGATCGGCACCAGCCCGAACGACTGGAACACGAACCCGATGGTGTGCCGCCGCAGTGCGAGCAGCTCCCGCTCGCCGGCCGCGGTCACCTCGTGCCCGTCCACCCACACCCGGCCGCCGGTCGGCCGGTCCAGGCCCCCGACGATGTTGAGCAGGGTGGTCTTGCCGGCGCCGGAGCGACCCTGCACCGCCACCAGCTCGCCGGCGTACGCCTCGAACGAGACGTCGCGCAGCGCGTGCACCGCGTTGCGGCCCCGCCCGTAGGTGCGGGACACGTTCTCGACCCGCACCATCACCTCACGGTCAGCCACGGTGACCACCCCCGGCACCGTGGAGCCGGTCGACGGGCTGGCGCTCGTGGCCGGGCCGGACCTGGATGTGGTCCGGCTCCAGGCTCAGCCGCACCCGGTCGCGCAGCGACAGCGCCTCCACGTACGCGCGGGGCAGCTGCATGCGGCCGGAGCGGTCCAGCAGCGCGTACTCCTCCTCGGTCTGGACGGTGCGGCCGCTGGCGTCCCGCCGGACGAAGCGGCGCACCTCCGAGGCGGTGCGGCCGTCCCGGATCGCCACCGTGCGGGCGACCTGCCCGGACACGGTCGGGTCGTGGGTGACCACCACGACCGTCACGCCCAGCTCGGCGTTGAGGGTGCGCAGGGCGGCGACCACGTCGGCGGCGGTGGCCTCGTCCAGCTCGCCGGTGGGCTCGTCGGCGAACAGCACCTCCGGGTTGTTGGCGACCGCCACCGCCACCGCGGTGCGCTGCTGCTCACCGCCGCTCATCTGGGCCGGGAGGCGGTTGGCGCAGTAGTCGACGCCGACGAGTTCCAGCAGTTCGAGCGCCCGCCGGCGGGCGGCCCGGCCGCGGCGGTAGCCGGCCAGCCGCATCGGCAGCGCCACGTTCTCGGTCGAGGTCAGGTAGGGCAGCAGGTTGCGACCGGTCTGCTGCCAGACGAAGCCGACCACCCGCCGCCGGTACCGCAGCCGGTCGCGGGCGGACATGCCGAGCAGGTCGTAGCCGGCGACCCGGGCGGTGCCGGCGGTCGGCTCGTCCAGGCCCGACAGGATGTTGAGCAGGGTGGACTTGCCGGAACCGGAGGCGCCGACGATCGCCACCGTCTCACCCCGGTCGACCACCAGGTCGAGGCCCTGCAGGGCCACCACCTCGACGCCTTCGGTCTTGAAGATCCGGACCAGACCCTCGCAGACGATGTGGCCGGCCAACCGGTCGTGGCCGCCGGCACGGGCCGCCGCCCGCGCCAACGCCTGCCGTTGGAGGGTCTCCAGGTCGGGTGCTGCCGACGTGCTCACCGCGCCTCCTGGCTGCCGCGCCTGTCACCTCGGGCACGCGGAACCGTGCCGCCGCGCCCGTCCGCGGCGGGCCGGGCAGTCGCCGTCCGCACCCGCCGGTCGTCGCTTCAAACCCGGTGGCGGCGACCCGGGGTTGCCATCGTTACCGAACCGTTATCCGGAGGCGGCGGAGACACCGGACGGGCCGAGCACCCCGGCGGCGGCCAACCGCTCCAGCAGCTGGCCGGCCTCCGCGTACCCGATCACCACCAGCGCGTCCGGCTGCGCTTCGACGATGCTCTGCACCAGCGTGTCCAGGCCCGGAAGGGTCCCCGGTCGGTTGCCGTCGGTGGCCTCCGGAATGTCGTAGGTCAACGGCGTGACCGCGGACGACGCCATGCCGAACCGCAGCAACGCGCTCGTGATGTGCCGCTGCAGCCCGATGCCGTACGCGTCGTTGCGCGCCACCACGACGACCCGCGAGACCCCGTCCCGCAGGAGCATGTCGGCGAGCGCGACCGCCTGCAGGTTGTCCGACGGGGCGGTGCGGAAGTAGTAGCCCTGGTGGTCGGTCTCCACCAGGTGGGAGGCGGTGTTGGTGGGCGACAGCATGATCACCCCGGCCTCCACCACGTCCGGGATGAGCGCCTCGGCCACCCCGGACGCGGCCGGCCCGATGACCACGTGGACGCCCCGCTCGACGTGCGAGGCCAGGGTCCGCTTGGCGACCCGGGGGTCGGTGCCGTCGTCGCCGTCCAGCCACACCACGTCCACCCCGAACACGCCGCCGGCCGCGTTGATGTCGGCCAGGGCGGCCTGCACGGCGGCGATGAGCGGCGGGTACGCCCCGGACAGCGCCCCCGTCTCGGGGAGCAGCCCACCCAGCACGAGCGGCCGCACCTCCCACGGCGGCAGGTTGACCCGCGGCTGCGGCGGCGGGGACGGCTGCGCGGTCACCAGGGAGAGGTCACCGGAGACCAGGTACTCCGACCGACCCGGGTCGATCACCCCCGCGGCGTCGAAGTGGAGCGTCTCGTAGCTGGCCACCGCCGGCTCGCCGTGGTCGGTGAAGCCGCCGTCACCCAGGGACAACCCGCGGTAGCGGAGGTCCACGCCGGCCCGGGCGAGTTCCAGGCAGTCGGCCACCGTCCAGCACTCCTGGCCACCGGTGGTGACCCCCTTGATGTACTCCCGGACCACCGACGGGTCCGGGGTGCCGGCCAGCTCGGCCGCGATCGCGGCGATCGCCACCGCGTCGTAGGCCTGCGCGGCGAACAGGAAGTCCTGCAGGTCCGGTCGCAGCTCGCGCAGCCGGTCCTGGAACGGCTGCGGCAGCCGGGGCATCGGTCGCGTCCCCTTCATGCCGGCCACCAGCTTGCGGTCGGACAGCTGGTCGGCGAACGAGTTCTGCATGATCCCGTCGGTGCCGTACAGCCGGATCCGGGCCGGGTCACCGGGGTCGACGGTCTCGTCGGCGGGTCCGCCGCAGCCGGCCACCGCCAGGGCGACCGCCGCCACGGCTGCCAGGACCGGGTGGCGGTGGAGGAGTCTCGGCATGGGGTGCGTACCTCTCCAGAGCTCTCGCGCCACAGCGTCGGGGCGCCGCCCGACCCCCCGCAGCCGGACGCCTTTCTGCTGTCCGGCACCCTAACGCGCTTCTTCCAGGGACGCAGCCATGCCCCCGGGCGATGCGACCGGACCCACGGCCCGATGCGACCAGGTCCGGCGGCTTGACCCGGCGTCCTACCCTGCGGCCGTGGAGCCGTCGCCCGCACGACGCGACGCCGAGGAGGTGCTGCGCCGGGCCCTCGCCGGGCAGGATGCGGAGGCCGCCGGCGTGCTGCGGTCGGTGCTGCGCCGCGGCGGGGTCAACCGGGCGTACGAGGTGGCGTGGCAGCTGGCCGCCTCCACCGTCGGTGACCTGCGGCAGGGCGTGTGGGCCCTGGACTTCCCGGGCATCGACGAAGCGGTGTACGAGGCGAAGTGGGTGGCCCGGTTCCTCAGCGCCTACGCCAACGGGGACACCGACACCGGCTCGGCGCTGTGCCGGGTGGCCGCGGCCGACGGGCACCTGCACGCGTGCCTGGCGACGCTGGCCGGCTCGGCCGCGGCCACCATCCGTCGCCGGCGGCCGACGGCCGCCGGCGACGGATGAGCCGCCGACTCGGTTCTCAGATCCGGCGCAGCGCCGCGCGCAGCGGGTCCAGTCCGAGACCGCCCAGGTCCAGGGCGGCCCGGTGGAAGGCCTTCAGGTCGAAGTCGGGCCCCTTGCGGGCGCGTACCTCTTCCCGGGCCTGCATCCAGATCCGCTCCCCGACCTTGTAGGAGGGGGCTTGCCCCGGCCAGCCCAGGTACCGGTTGAGTTCGAACCGCAGGTTCTCGTCGGGGATCCGGCAGTGGGCCCGGAGGAACTCCCAGGCCAGTTCCGGCGTCCAGACCTCGCCCGGGTGGAACCCGAAGGGGTTGTCGACCGGGATCGGCAGCTTGAGGTGCAGGCCGATGTCGACGATCACCCGGGTGGCGCGGAACGCCTGCCCGTCGAGCATCCCCAGCTTGTCGCCCGGGTCGGTGAGGTAGCCCAGCTCGTCCATGAGCCGCTCGGCGTACAGCGCCCACCCCTCGGCGTGCCCGGAGACGTTGCTGAGCAGCCGCTGCCAGCGGTTGAGGACGTCCTTGCGGTACGCGGTCTGGGCGATCTGCAGGTGGTGCCCGGGCACCCCCTCGTGGTAGACGGTGGTCACCTCACGCCAGGTGGAGAACTCCTCGATGCCCTGCGGCACCGCCCACCACATCCGTCCGGGGCGGGTGAAGTCCTCACTCGGCCCGGTGTAGTAGATCGACCCGTCGCTGGTCGGCGCGATGCAGCACTCGATCCGGCGTACCGGCTCGGGGATGTCGAAGTGCCGGCCGTGCAGCTCCTCGATGGTGCGGTCGGCCAGCTGCTGCATCCACTCCCGGAACGCGTCCTTGCCGGTGATGGTGCGGGACGGATCGGCGTCTAACGCCGCCACCGCGTCGTCGATGCTGGCGCCCGGGCCGACGATCTCCGCCGCCACCGCCCGCATCTCTTCCTCCAGGCGGTGCAGCTCCTCGAACCCCCAGGCGTAGGTCTCGTCCAGGTCGATCACCGCACCCAGGAAGTAGCGGGAGGCGAGCTGGTACCGCTCCCGGCCGATCGCGTCCTCCTCCCGGGCCAGCGGCGCCAGCTCCTCACGCAGGAAGCGGGCGAACTCGACGGTCGCCTCCCGGGCCGCCGCGCCGGCCTGCTCCAGGTCGGAGACGAGCGAGGCCGGCAGCGGTCCGGCGCCGACCACCCGCCGCACGAGGCCGGGCCAGAAGTCGTCGCCGTTCGGGTCCGTCCAGATGTCGCACTGCTTCGCCACCTCGACCGCCTGCCGGCGCGCCGACACCCGGCCCCGCCGCGCCTCGGTGAGCAGCGTCTCGCGCAGCTGACGGAGCGCCCGTGGCACCTGCGCCATCCGGGTGGCGATCGCCACCGCGGCCTGCTCGCCTTCGACCGGCATCAGGTCGAAGACGCTGCGGACCTCGTGCAGGCCGCTGGCGATGACGTTGAGCTGGGAGGTCACCTCGCCGGCCTCGTACGCCTCCAGGTGCAACGAGAGGCGTTCGGCCATCGCCTCCTTGGCCGTCTGCTCGCCGGGGTGGGCGGGCTCGGCCGCCTGGAGCTCCTGGAGGGTGCGTCGGGTGTGGTCGGCCCGGGCGGCGTAACCGTCCAGACTGAAGTCCGTCATCTTGTCGTCGTACCCGGAGATCCCCAGGTACGTGGCGGCCAGCGGGTCGAGGGCCGCCAACTCGTCGACGTACCGGTCGGCAAGGTCGCTGATCTGGGTCACGAGCCGACCGTACCCAAGAGAGCCGACAGTCGCACATCTGCCAACCGCGCCGCCGCGTCGGGCCGGCCGTGGCGGACCGGCGGGCGCGTAGCATCGGCGCCGTGGACGTCGGCGCAGCGTACGCGGCCGTGGTGCCCGCCGGTGGCGCGGCGCGCCGACTGTCCGGGCGGGCCAAGCCGCTGCTGCCGGTGGGCGGGCGGCCGATGCTGCACCGGGTGCTGGCCGCGGTGGTCGACGCCCGGCCGGTGGTGGTGGTCGGTCCGCCCGACCTGCCCGTGCCGCCCGGGGTGCGGCTGACGAGGGAGGAGCCGCCCGGCGGCGGCCCGCTCGCCGCGCTGGCGGCCGGGCTCGCGCTGGTGCCGGCGTCGGTGCCGTGGGTCGCCCTGCTCGCCGCCGATCTGCCGTTCCTCACCGCGCCGGCGGTGGCGGCGCTGCGGGAGGCGGCCGTCGGCCACGCCGGCGCGGTCTACGTCGACCGGGACGGACGGCCGCAGTGGCTGTGCGGCTGGTGGCGGACCGACGCGCTGCGGGCCGCGCTGCCCGCGCAGCCGGCCGGTGGCGGGCTCGGCCGGGTACTGGCCGGACTGGCACCGGTCCGGATCACCGCCGCCGCCGACCCGCCGCCGTGGTACGACTGTGACACCGAGGACGACCTGGTGACCGCCGAGCGCCTTGCGACCACCGACCGGCTGGTGGCCGAACACCGACCGACCGGCCGGCCGGCCCGGGCCCGGGCGGCGGTCCGGGCCGTCACCGGGGAAGGGAGCCGCATGACCGACTGGACCGACGCCGTCTGCGCCGAACTCGGGCTGGACCCGGCCGACGTCCGGCGCGCCCTGGTACTCGACCTCACCCGCGAGGTCGCGCACGGGGTGGACCGGCCGGAGGCGCCGGTGACCGCCTACCTGCTGGGGGTGGCGGTCGGCCGGGGCGCCGACCCGGAGCAGGCCGCCGCCGCGCTCACGCGGCTGGCGCGGTCGTGGCCGCCGGCTGCTCCAACCGGATGACCACCGCCTTGGAGGTCGGGGTGTTGGACCGCTCCGCGGTGGAGTCCAGCGGCACCAGCACGTTGGTCTCCGGGAAGTACGCGGCCGCGCAGCCGCGCGCGGTCGGGTAGGCCACAACCCGGAACCCGGGCGCCCGCCGGTCGATTCCGTCGGTCCACTCGGAGACCAGGTCGACCACCGCGCCGTCGGCGATCCCCAGCTCGACCAGGTCGTCCGGGTGGACGAACACCACCCGCCGGCCGCCGCGCACCCCGCGGTAGCGGTCGTCCAGCCCGTACACCGTGGTGTTGTACTGGTCGTGGCTGCGCAGCGTCTGCAGCAGCAGCCGGCCGGGCGGCACCCGCAGCACCGGGATCTCGTGGACGGTGAACCGGGCCCGGCCGGACGGGGTGGGGAAGCGGCGCGAGTCCCGCGGCGGGTGCGGCAGGGTGAAGCCGCCGGGCGCCGACACGCGCTGCTCGAAGTCCTCGAACCCGGGCACCAGGGCCGCGATCTCCGCGCGGATCCGCCGGTAGTCGGCGGCGAACTCCTTCCACGGCACCGAGGTGAGACCCAGCGCCTCCCCCAGCCGGCAGACGATCTCCACCTCGGACAGCAGCAGCGGCGAGGCCGGTGCCAGCCGCCCCCGGGAGGCGTGCACGCAGCTCATCGAGTCCTCCACGGTGACGAACCGCGGCACCCCGCCCCGGACGTCCCGCTCGGTACGCCCCAGGCAGGGCAGGATGAGCGCGGTCTCGCCGGGCACCACGTGCGACCGGTTGAGCGTGGTCGAGATCTGCACCGTGAGCCGGCAGGAGCGCAACGCCGCCTCGGTGACCGCGGTGTCCGGGGTGGCGGAGGCGAAGTTGCCGCCCATCGAGGCGAACACCCGCACCCGGCCGTCCCGCATCGCCCGGATCGCGTCCACCGTGTCGTACCCGGGCTCCTCCGGCACCCGGAACCCGTACCGCTCGCCCATCGCCGCCGCCCACGCCGGCGGCTTCGGGGTGATGCCCATGGTGCGGTCGCCCTGCACGTTGGAGTGTCCGCGCACCGGGCACAGACCCGCCCCCGGCCGGCCGATCATCCCGCGCAGCAGCTGCACGTTGACGATCTCCTGGATGGTGGTGACCGCGTGCGGCCCCTGGGTGAGCCCCATCGCCCAGCAGACGACGGTCGCCGGGGACTCGGCGAACATCCGCGCCGCCGCCTCGATCTGCTCCCGCGGCAGTCCGGTGGCGGTGAGCACCGCGTCCCAGTCGAGCCTCCGGTCGGCGTACGCCTGGAACCCCTCGGTGTACGCGTCGACGAACTCCCGGTCGACCGCGCCCCACTCGACCAGCAGCGCGCCGATCGCCCGGAACAGGGCGGCGTCCCCGCCCAGCCGGATCTGGAGGAACAGGTCGGCGACCACGGTGCCGCGGCCGAGCAGCCCGACCGGACGCTGCGGGTTGCGGAACCGGATGAGCCCGGCCTCCGGCAGCGGGTTGACCGCGATGATCCGGGCGCCGTTCTCCTTGGCCCGCTCCAGCGCGGTGAGCATCCGCGGGTGGTTGGTGCCCGGGTTCTGGCCGACCACCACGAGCAGCTTGGCCGCGTGGATGTCGTCGAGGGTCACCGACCCCTTGCCCACCCCGATCATCTCGGTCAGCGCCACCGAGGAGGACTCGTGGCAGAGGTTGGCGCAGTCCGGCAGGTTGTTGGTGCCGTACGAGCGGGCGAGCAGCTGCCACAGGAACGCGGCCTCGTTGGAGGTGCGGCCGGAGGTGTAGAAGACCGCCTCGTCAGGGCTGGTGCAGGCCCGCAGCTCGTCGGCGATCAGCGCGAACGCCTCGTCCCAGGAGATCGGCGTGTAGTGGTCGGCGCCCGGCCGGCGTACCACCGGGGCGGTGATCCGTCCCTGGCGGCCCAGCCAGAACTCGCTGCGGGTGGCCAGCTCGCTGATGGAGTGGGCGGCGAAGAACTCCGGGGTCACCCGGGCGGTGGTGGCCTCGTGCGCGACCGCCTTGATCCCGTTCTCGCAGAACTCGGCGTGCTTGCGCCGGCCGGGCTCCGGTTCGGGCCAGGCGCAGCCCGGGCAGTCGAACCCGGTCGGCTGGTTGACCCGGGCCAGGGTCAGCGTGGTGCGACGCACGCCCATGCGGTCCAGACCGTGGCGCAGGCCGGCCGCGACACCGGGCAGGCCGGCGGCCGACCGTTTCGGCGGGGTGATCCGGCGGGGAAGCTCCTCCTCCATCCCTCTACGGTCCCACACCGCGGCCGACGTCTCACCTCGTGCGCGCACCCGTTCCAGCCCGCGGTCGGGGTGGGGGGCCGGGCCACCGGCCCCCCACCCCACGGCGGACCGGCGAGCGCTCCTGCTGCGTACGCCGGGCGCGGCGCACGGCCGTGGGAGGAGCCGTCAGTCGAAGCGCAGGAACGCCTCCGTCGCCAGGGTCGACAACCGGTTGGCCTGCATGCCGCGGTCGGAGATCGTCCACAGCATGTCGTCGATCACGAGCGACCGGCGGACCGGCGCGTAGGTCGCCGGGTCGTGCGGATGGGTGATCACGCCGAGTTCGGTGATACCGCGGTCGTCCACCCGCAGCACGAACACCCCGATGTCCGGCATCCGCAGCTCCGGTGCGATCCGGCCGCGCAGCCCCGGCAGCCCGTCCTGCACGGCCACCGGCAGCACGAGCAGCCGCTGCTCAGGCCACCACAGCAGCGCGTGCGGGTCGATCTCCGCCTCGCTGTGCCCGTACCGGATGTGGTGGCGGGCCAGCACGGTCGGCCGGTCGAGGTCGGACACGTCGAACAGGGTCACCTGGGTGCCCTGCGTGACGCCCCGCTCGTCGGCCTCCTGGCCGATACCGATGAGCAGCCCGTCGCCGATCGGGTGCAGGTACGAGGAGAAGCCGGTGATCTTCAGCTCGCCCCGCACCCTCGGCGCGGTCGGGTCGCTGAGGTCCAGCGTGTACAGCGGGTCGGTCTCCCGGAACGTCACCACGAAACCGATCGGGCCGACGAACCGCACCGAGTAGATGCGCTCACCGCGGCCCAGGCCACCGACGGACCCGACCACGGCGAGCTCCCCGCCCCGCTCGGCCAGCACGTACACCGCCGACTCGGTCGCCGGCCCGTCCTTTGTGACTCCCCGAAGCTGGCCGGTGGTGGTCGCCACCCGCAGGTGGCCCTCCCACTCGCTGAGCGCGTACTGGTTGATCAACCACCCGGGCACCACACCGGAGCCGGCGTAACGTGGCTGACCGGCCCCGGACAGGTCGAACTTGTGGATCTCCGTCTGCGGCTCAGGCGTCCCGGCCGGCGACTCGACCGCCTCGACCAGCTCCCGCAGCGGGGCCGCCACCGGCTCGTCCGGGTCGACGCTGCTGCGCACGGTCACCCGCGCCGTCCGCCACCGCGCGTCGCCGGCGACGTACAGGCTCGTCCCGTTGCTGTAGACGGTGTCGGCGTCGGCCACCACGGTGAGCGGGTCCCCGTCGCCGAGCACGTCCTCGCGCAGGTCGAAGGTGAGCACGGTGATCATCGAGGTCCCGGAGAACTCCGGCGGCCGGGTCACCGCGCCGCAGTCGACCGTCCCCTCCTCGACCGTGCCACCGCTGCGCACCCGCCAACGGGGCAGCCAGTCCTCCAGCGGCGCCTCGTCGACCGCCCTGCGGAAGGCGGCGGTGAGTTCCTCCATGCTCGCGTCGGGGCGCACCACCGGCGGCGTGATCCGCGGGGTCGACCGCACCACCACGCGGACGACCGGGCCGACCGCGCGGGCGTCCACCAGCGCGCCGTCCACCCCGTACTCGCTGATCACCCGCGGCTGACCGGACAGGTCGACGAGCAGCAGCCGCGGGCCCCGGATGTCGTCCGGCGCCGGCTCGATCCTCGGGGCGGACCGGTCGTCCGGCGCCGGCTCGATCTTCGGAGCGGGCAGGTCCTCCGGTGCGGGCACCACCTCGGGGACGGGTGCGGAGTTCGGGGCCGCCGGTGCGACCGCCGGGGCGGGCAGGTCCTCCGGCACCGGCATCGGCGGCGGGGCGTCGACCAGCGGCTCCGGCAGCGGCACCGGGTCGGCGTACCACCAGGGCCGGTGCAGCAGCACCAGCGCCCGGTCACCGTCGAGCAGCAGGTCGGCGGGCTGCCAGCCGAAGGCGACCGGGTGCATCCCCTCCGACAACGGCAGCGCCCCGGTCACCACCTGCCGCTGCGCATCGACCACCCGCAGGACGCCGTTGCTGATCGTCACGATCCGGCGGCCGTCGGTCTTGACCAGGTCGGGTTCGTCGACCCCGGCCTCGTGCACGGTGGTGCCCGAGTACGCGCGGCCGGCTCCACCCGTGTCGACCGCGGGCATCTCGTTGAGCGACGCCCGGCCGGCGGCCGGCGGCGGGGCCGCCTCGACCGCCAGACCGTCCCGCGCGAGCGCGGCCACGTCGGCGGCCAGCACCGGCGCGTCGGTCAGGCCCCACGGGCCCACCCAGGCCCGGACCGCCTCCCGCAGCGCCGCGCCGACCGCCTCGCACGACTCGAACGCGACCAGCCGCAGCTCGCCGTCGAAGGCGGCGTCGTCCTCCGGCGGCGGGGTGGACGGGGTGCATGCGGCGGTCAGCAGCAGCACGGCCGTCGTGGCGGCGCCGGCCGCCCAGCGGCCGGC
>CAZSNW010000051.1:0-14253 GCA_964608245.1 uncultured Micromonosporaceae bacterium | reverse complement strand
GCCCTGATCATCAAGGAGCAGCGCGCCGAGCTGGTCAAGCACCACCTGTGGGTGCTGTGGACGGACTACTTCAAGCCTGAGCACTTCGAGAAGTACCCGCAGCTGCACCAGCTGTTCAACGAGGCCACCAAGCTCGCCGGATCGGGCGGGGCCAAGTCGTCCACCGACCCGGCCGTCGCCGACAAGCTGCTTCAGAAGATCGACGAGATCGCCACGATCTTCTGGGAGACCAAGAAGGGGTGAGCACCCCCGGCGTCGAACCGGCCGCGGCGGCCGTCCCGGAGGAACCGGGCGCGCAGGACCCCGACGTGGTGCAGCTCCGCGTCCCCGCGGACGGCGCCTACCTGGCGGTCCTGCGCACCGCCGCGGCCGGGCTGGCCGCCCGCCTCCAGTTCTCCCACGACGAGATCGAGGACCTGCGCATCGCCGTGGACGAGGCCTGCGCGATGCTGCTGCCGGTGACCGATCCGTCGCAGGAGCTGTGCTGCCGCTTCGAGGTGGACGGCGAGCGGCTCGGGGTGGAGGTGACGGTGCCGACCACCACCCCCGACGCCGTACCGAGCACGTCGTCGCTGTCCTGGCAGGTGCTGACCTCGCTGGCCGGCGACGCGCGCGTCTGGTCGTCCGACCAGGTCGCGACGATCGCCATCACCGCCCGGCGACGGGAGGAGCCGCCAGAGCCGACGACGCCGACGGTGTGAGCAGCAGAGTGATCACCGCCAGGCAGACCGCCACCACCGCGGGCAGCAGCCAGATCAGGCCGGCGGCGAGGTAGTAGGAGGCGGCGACCCCGCCGACCAGCTGCAGCGCCAGGGCGGGCGCCCGTGCCCGCGGGCGGCGGTGGCTCAGGGCCACCGCGAGCCCGCCGGTCGCCGCCGCGAGCAGCAGCACGAACACCACGAACGCGAGCGCGTCGACGAGGCTGGCCGCCTCGGCGGTCACCGTCTGGACGACGAGCGCCGCGGCGAGCACGGCCACGGCGGCGGATTCCAGCCACAGCAGCCGCACCGCCCAGCGCAGGGTGGTGGGCAGCGGGTCGACGTCGGTCACGGGCGCCACCTTACCGGTCGCCGACGAGATCCCGACCGGCCCGGGCCGGACGGTCACGGGTACGCACACCGGCCCGGGCGCCGCAGTCGGCCGGCCCGGGCGCCCCGCCGTTTGCGCCCCGGTACGCTCCGGCCATGCGCGCGCTGCTCGTGGTCAACCAGCGGGCCACCACCACCAGCGGACGCAGCCGCGACGTGCTGGTCCGCGCCCTGGGCAGCGCGGTCGACCTGACCGTCGCGCACACGCGCCACCGTGGCCACGGCGCCGCGCTCGCGGCGGAGGCGGCCGCGGCCGGCGACCCGTTGGTGGTGGTGCACGGCGGCGACGGCACGGTGAACGAGGTGGTCAACGGTCTGATGGCCGCCGGCACGGACGCCGCGTCCCGTCCGGCGCTGGCGGTGGTGCCGGGCGGCTCGACCAACGTGTTCGCGCGCGCCCTGGGCCTGCCGGGCGACTGGGCGGAGGCGACCGGGGTGATCCTGGAGGCGCTGCGCGAAGGGCGGACCCGGACCATCGGACTGGGCCTGGCCGACGACCGGTACTTCACCTTCTGCGCCGGCTTCGGTCTGGACGCCGCCGTGGTACGCCGGGTGGAGCAGGCACGGTGGCGCGGCCGCCCCTCCTCGCCGGTGCTGTACGCGCAGGCGACGGTCGGACAGCTGCTCGTCGGTGGACGGCCGGCGGGGACGGACCTCGCCGCGCCGGGGGTGTCGGCGACCGGGCTGGGGTCGGTGATCGTCCAGAACACCGCCCCGTGGACCTACCTGTGGAACCGGCCGCTGGACCCCAACCCGTCGGCGTCGTTCGACCGCGGCCTGGACGTGCTCGCCGTCAGATCCGGCGGTCCGGTAGGTGCGGCCAGTGTGCTGGTCCGGCTCATCGCCGGCCGGCGGCTGCCGACCGACGGCCGCTGGGTGTCCCGCTGGGAGGACCTGTCGGAACTGGTGCTGACCTCACCGCGGCCGCAGCCGCTGCAGCTGGACGGGGAGTACGTGGGCGAGCGGGAGACGGTCACGATGCGGGCGTGCCCGCAGGCGCTACGGGTGGTGTGCTGAGGCCCGACACGCCGAGATCCACCGGTTGCCGACAGGAGTTGACAGTTGGTACTAGTCTGACTACCGTCAGTGGTAGGTTGGGGTGCCGGAACGGGAAAAACGACCGTTAAGGCCGTGACCTTACTCACCCGTTCGGACTTTTCTCAACTGACCTCTTGACATTGCGGCGGTTTGTGAAAGCATTCACAAGCGTGCCGGACACGGGGATGCGGCCCGCCATGCGGGCCTCCGCGCGCGCACACAGTTGACAGACTCATCTACCCACGTGACAACACGAGGAGCGTAGCCGCCATGGACTGGCGCCATGATGCCGCCTGCCGAGACGAGGATCCGGAGCTGTTCTTCCCGATCGGGACGTCCGGCCCCGCGCTCCTGCAGGTCGAGCAGGCCAAGGCGGTGTGCCGGCGCTGTCCCGTGACCGAGGAGTGCCTGCGGTGGGCGCTCGAGACCGGTCAGGACGCCGGCGTGTGGGGTGGAATGAGCGAGGAAGAGCGGCGCGCCCTGAAGCGCAGCGGTGCCATCCGGGTCGGCGTCCCTTCGCTCTGAACCTTACGAAGCCTTACCGACCGATCAAAGGCTCCGGAAGCTCGGCTTCCGGAGCCTTTTGCCATGGATGAACGCGGTGCGGTGGCCGAACCGGTGGGCGGACCGCCTCAGGCGGCCTGCGACCGGGAACGGTGCAGCGGAATCCGCAGCACCGCCTCGGTTCCGCCGCCGGGCCGGCTGCGCAGGTCGATGCTGCCGCGCAGCTCACCGCCGACCAGCGTGCGGACGATCTGCAGGCCGAGCCGCTCCCCCGTCTCGTGGTGGTCGGAGGGCAGCCCGCTACCGGTGTCCGCGACCCGTACCTGCAACAGCCGCCGCTCCCGCTCGGCCTCGATCAGCACCTCGCCGGCGCCGCCGGTCGGAAAGCCGTGCTGCACGGCGTTGAGCACCAGCTCGTTGAGGACCATCGCCAGCGGGGTGGCCACCGCCGCCGGGAGTTTCCCGAACCGTCCCACCCGACGCAGCTCCACCCGCGCCTCCGGGACCGCCACCTCCACCGCGGCGACCGCCACCCGGTCCACCACCTCGTCGAACTCGACCTCCTCGTCTGCGCCGGACATCGCCAGCGTCTCGTGGCCGATCGCGATGGACGACACCCGGCGTACCGACTCCTCCAGCGCCGCCCGCGCCTCCGGCGCCTTCACCCGCCGGGCCTGCAGCCGCAGCAGGGCCGCCACCGTCTGCAGGTTGGTCTTCACCCGGTGGTGGGTCTCCCGGATGGTGGCGTCCTTGGTCACCAGGGCCCGGTCCCGGCGGCGTACCTCGGTGACGTCCCGGACCAGCACCAGCGCCCC
Organism: uncultured Micromonosporaceae bacterium; assembly: GCA_964608245.1. GTDB lineage: Bacteria > Actinomycetota > Actinomycetes > Mycobacteriales > Micromonosporaceae > Natronosporangium. Next base: position 10,808 of record CAZSNW010000051.1, on the reverse strand, counting down.
CACCGGTACGCCGGCCGGCACCAGCGGCAGGGCGCGGGTGAGCACGGTGGTCCCCCGCGCCTCCACGTCCCGCCGGCCGGGGGTGTCGCCGCGCAGTGCCGCCGCCACCCGGTTGGCGGTCTCCGTGCCCTCCAGCGGGTCGTCGGCCAGCCGCCGGATCAGCTCGGCGAGGTCCTCACCGACCAGGTGTCCGGTCAGGCCGAGCCGCCGGAACGCCGACTGGGCGTTGGGGCTGGCGAAGGTCACCCGTCCGGTGACGTCCAGCCGGATCAGCCCGTCCCCGACCCGCGGGGTGCCGGTGGTGCCGTCCCCGGCCGAGGGCACCGGGAACGTGCCGTCGGCCACCATCTGCGCCAGGTCGTCGGCCGAGGTCAGGTAGTTCAGCTCCAGCTGGCTCAGCGTACGCGTGAGCGCCAGGTTGACGTCCCGGCTGATCACCGCGATGACCGGGGACGGGGTCCCGTCCCGGGTGCGGCGGCGGACCGGCACCGCCTCCTGCCGTACCGGGGTGTCGCCGAACCACACCGGGTCCCCGTCCCGCCAGATCCGCCCGTGCTGCAGGGCCGTGGTCAGGTGGGCGGCGGCGTGACCGGAGACGACCGTGCCCACCCGGTCCTCCTGGTGGACCGTGGGACCGGTGGTCGGCCGGACCTGGGCGACGCAGACGAAGCCCGGCTCGCCTCCCGAGACCGGCACCCACAGCACCAGGTCGGCGAACGACAGGTCCGACAGCAGCTGCCAGTCACCGGCCAGCAGGTGCAGGTGTTCGATGTCCGCCGGGCCCAGATCCGTGCGTTCCTCGACCAGGTCACGCAGGGTGGACACGCGTCGAGCCTATCCGGCGGACGGGCCCGGGCCCGGGGTCTGCGCGGACGACCGGTCGTCGGCCCGCAGGTCGTACCGCAGCGCGAGCAACCGGACGTCGGGCACCGGCGTCCAGTCCTGTTCCGGCGACCGGACGAAGCCCAACCGGGCGTACAGGCGCTGGGCGGCGTGCGCGACGTCCCGCACGGAGATCACCACCGCCCGGCAGCCGCGGTCCCGCGCCCGGTCGAGGCAGGCGCGGACCAGCAGCTCGCCGACACCCCGCCGCTGCGCGGCCGGGTCCACCGCGAGGGTGCGGAACTCCGCCTCGCCCGGCCGGCACAGCTCCGCGTAGTGGGAGCCGGGCAGCACGAACAGCACCGCCCCGACCACCCGGCCGGTGGCCTCGTCCTCGGCGACCAGCAGCTCGCCCTCCCGCGCCCGGCTCTCGACGTCGGCGAGCACCCTCTCGTACGGGCTGCCCGGGCCGGTCTGTCCGTCGGCCCGGTACGCGGCCAGGGTCAGCTCACGGACCCGGTCGAGGTCGTCCGGGCGTGCCGGACGGACGACGACCGAGGTCATTCGATGACCGCGATGAGGTCGCCCTCCTGCACGACGTCACCCTCCTTGACCGCGAGCTGGGTGACCGTCCCCTCCGACTCGGCGACGACCGGGATCTCCATCTTCATCGACTCCAGGATCACCAGCGTGTCGCCCTCGGACACCCGGTCGCCCGGGGAGGCAACGACCTTCCACACGTTGGCGACCATCTCGGCCCTGATCTCCTCGGCCATCGCCGTCTCCTCCGTCTCGCTGTCGCGACGCCCTGCCGGCAGGGTCGGCCGGCGGTGGTCGGCCGCGCGGTGTGCGCGCAGGTCCCATCCAACCACGTCGGTCCGCGGCGGCGGTGCGCCGACCGGCGGCGGGTATCATGCCTGCCGGTAACGATCCTGCCGGTGGACGGTAGGCAGGACCGGTCACGGTCCTGCCGGTAGACGATACGGAGGAAGGGCGGGGAGATGGCCAAGCGGGCCCGCAAGAAGAAGGCGCGCAAGAAGAAGGCCGCCAACCACGGCAAGCGGCCGAACTCGTAGGAACCAGGCGGCCGGACCCGTAGGGACGCGGTGGGCGGCGGTCAGTCGGGCAAGCGTTCGGGCATGTCCCGGCTCACCAGCTCGGCGAGCCGCTGACGCAGCCGCTCCCGCAACGCGGCCGGTGCGGTCTCGGAACCGCAGCACCGCGCCACCAGGTCCTTGACCTCCTGCTCGATGCCGTACTCACGCATGCAACCCGAGCACTGCTCCAGGTGGCGGCGGATGAGCGCACGCCGCTCGTCGGTACACTCCAGGTCGAGGTAGAGGTAGACCTCCTGGAGCACCTCCTGGCAGGTCGACTCGTGTGGGCGGGAGCTGCTCACGCGACTCACACCTCCTGTCCGGTGGCGGCCGGATCGCCCGGCGGGGCCACGGCGATCCCTCGACGGACGGCGTAGTCCTCCAGCATCCGGCGCAGGCTTCGGCGGCCCCGGTGCAGTCGCGACATCACCGTACCGATGGGCGTGCCCATGATCTCCGCGATCTCCTTGTAGGAGAAGCCCTCGACGTCGGCGAGGTAGACGGCGAGCCGGAACTCTTCCGGAAGTCGCTGGAGCGCCTCGATGACGTCCCGGTCCGGCAGCCGTTCGAGGGCCTCGACCTCGGCCGACTTCAGTCCGGTGGCCGTGTGGGACTCGGCCTCCGCCAGCTGCCAGTCGGTGATCTCCTCGGTGGGCGCCTGCACCGGCTGCCGCTGCCGCCTGCGGTAGGCGTTGATGTACGTGTTGGTGAGGATCCGGTACAACCACGCCTTGAGGTTGGTGCCGGCCTGGAACTGGTGGAAGGCGGCGAACGCCTTCAGGAACGTCTCCTGGACCAGGTCCTCGGCGTCGGCCGGGTTGCGGGTCATGCGCAGGGCGGCGGCGTAGAGCTGGTCGACGAACGGCAGCGCGTCACGTTCGAAACGTTCGCGGCGCTGTTCTGCGGTTTCGCTGACAGACACGCGCGCACCCATCCTCGGTGTCGTCGGGACGGGCCCCGTCCCACCCCGGCCACGCGGCCGCACCCGGGTGGCCGGCCGCACCGGCGAGGATAGCCGCATCCGCGTCGTGGCCGGAGACACTCCCGTCGTCACGCTGTCACCTCTCTCCGGGCTGCCCGTGGTGCCCACCGGTCATCCCGCGACAACGCCGGCGGGGATGCCGGCATTCCGGGACCGGGTGGGACAGCGCGAGGTGACCGGCCGACGCGTCAGCGCAGACTCAGGGGTCGCACCGGTGTCAGCGCGAGTTGACCAGGCGTACCAACGCGGCGCGATCGGTGGCCGCGGGCGTCGCCGCGCCGGAGGTCGCCCGCTGCGGCGCCTTGTCGGTCGGGCGCGCGGCGGACCGGGGTCGGGGTACCGGGGTGGCGGGCGTACCACCGGACGACGCGGACGCGGACTGCCCGGAGCACCCGGACGGCGTCGCCGAGGCGGCGTCGCCGACGAGCTCGCCCCGCCACACCACCGCCATCGCCCGCCGCTCGCGGGCGGTCGTGGCGCCCCACACCCCGTGCAGGTCACCGGCGTCCAGCGCCCACGCCAGGCACGACCCCTGCACCGGGCAGGCGCGGCACAGCGTCAACGCCGCGTCGGGCGACTCGGTCGGTGCCGGGAAGAAGAGCTCGGGATCCGCCTCCTGACACCTGCCCCTGGTGCGCCAGGCGGTGTCGGGCCGCCGCTCACGGAGCGCCCGAAGCAACCGCGCGTCGCGGCGCGCCGCCTCCACCTCGTGCGGACGGGGCGTCCGCGCCCGTGTCATCGCCACCTCCCCCGACCGGGAACCGCTCCGGCGCTGTGTTCTACCGCACATATCGGCCCGGGACAAGGGGTGTGGGCAAAGATCAACGCAACCGGACCGGTGGCCGTGTCGGTAAACCGTGCAACCCGGGAGGAAAGCCCCGTCACCACAAGGGCTGCGGCACCGCCGGCGGGTCGATGCGGGCCACCAGCTCGGGACCGTCCCGTCGCACGTCGCCCACGGCCGGGCCGACCGGCCGGATCTCCAGAGCGGCGACCAGTGACGCGGGGGTCGGCCGCAGCAGGTGCGGGGACGGCTCGTCGCGCAGCCACTCCTCCCACCGCTCCGGTGGCAGCAGCAGCGGCATCCGCGGGTGGATGTCGGCGAGCGCACCGATCGCGGGCGCGGTGACCACGGTGAAGGTCAGCACCCGGTCCGGACCCCAGCAGGACCACAGGCCGGCCATCGCCAGCACCCCGTCGTCGGCCGGGGTGAGGAAGTACGCCTGTCGCCGTCCGCCCTCACGCCGCCACTCGTACCACCCGTCGGCGGGCACCAGCGCCCGACGGCGGGCGAACGCCGACGCGTACGCACGCGAGGTCGCCACCGTCTCCGACCGCGCGTTGATCATGCGGGAGCCGATCCGGGGGTCACGCGCCCACGGCGGCAGCAGACCCCAGCGGCCGCGGACCAGCACCCGCGCGGCGTCCTCGTCGCTCCACCGCACCACCGGCCCGACGTCGGTGGGTGCCAGGTTGTACCGGGGTGTCAGCTCGCCGGCCAGGTCCACCGCCTCGAACAGCGCGGCCAGCTGCGAGGCCGGTCGGGTGCTCGCGTACCGCCCGCACATGCGGCCAGGCTAGCCCGACCGGGTACGCCACCGACACCGCCCGACCCGGCACACTTGATCCGTGGCGACCGTGTCCCCCGCCCCGCAGGCCGCGGCCCGACCGTGGCCGGCGCCCACCGCGCGGGAGCCGGTGACCGCGACCGTGTCGCTGCCCGGCTCCAAGTCGATCACCGCGCGGGCGCTGGTGCTGGCCGCGTTGTCGGACGGGGCGTCCACCCTGCGTGGGGCGCTGTGGGCCCGGGACACCGTGCTCATGGCCGCCGGCCTGCGGGCGCTGGGGGTGTACGTCTCCACCGCGGACCCGGACCGGTGGGTGGTGCGGCCGGCGCCGCTGCGGGGCCCGGCGCAGGTGGACGTGGGGCTGGCCGGCACGGTGATGCGGTTCCTGCCCCCGGTGGCTGCGCTGGCCGACGGTCCGGTGACGTTCGACGGGGACCCGGCCGCGCGTAGCCGGCCGCTGGCGCCGCTGGTCGCCGCCCTCCGCACCCTCGGCGCCCGGATCGACGGCGACACGCTGCCGCTGACCGTGCACGGCGCCGGCGGACTGGCCGGCGGCGAGGTCACCCTCGACGCCTCCGCCTCCAGCCAGCTGGTCTCCGGGCTGCTGCTGGCCGCCCCCCGGTACCGGCGCGGGGTGGTGGTGCGGCACGTCGGCGGCCGGCTGCCCTCGCGCCCCCACCTGCACATGACCGTCCAGATGCTGCGCGCCGCCGGCGCCGCGGTGGACGAAGCGGACCCTGACACCTGGGTGGTGCAGCCGGGGGCGCTGCGCGGCAAGGCATGGGAGATCGAACCGGACCTGTCCGGTGCGGCGCCGTTCCTGGCCGCCGCGTTGGTGACCGGCGGCGAGGTGACCGTGCCCCGGTGGCCGCACGCCTCCACCCAGGCCGGCGACGCGTTGCGGCGGCTGCTGTCGCGGATGGGCGCCGAGTGCGTGCTGTCCACCCGGGGTCTGACCGTCCGGGGCACCGGGGCCGTCCGTGGCCTGGACGAGGACCTGTCGGCGGTGGGTGAGCTGACCCCGGTGATCGCCGCCGTCTGCGCGCTGGCCGAGGGGCCGTCGCGGCTGCGCGGCATCGGCCACCTGCGCGGCCACGAGACGGACCGGCTGGCGGCCCTGGCCCGCGAACTCGGCCGGCTGGGGGCACGGGTGACCGAGGGCGACGACGAGCTGGTGATCCGTCCGGGTCAGATGCGCGGCGGGGTGTTCCACACCTACGACGACCACCGGATGGCGCACGCCGGGGCGGTGATCGGCCTGGTCGTGCCCGGCGTACGCCTGAGCGACGTATCCTGCACCGCCAAGACCATGCCCGAGTTCCCGCGGCTGTGGGCGGCCATGGTCGGTGCGGCGACGGGCGAGAATCCGGGCGACGGTACGCGAGGCTCGGGAAGCGGTGAAAAGGAGAGGGACAGCGGGCATGGTGCGACGAGGTGACTGGGACGAGGACGACGTCAGGGTTCGTCCGTCCAAGCGGTCCCGCCCCCGCACCCGCCGCCGGCCGTCCCACGACACCGCCGTGCCGGCGCTGGTCACCGCGGTGGTCCGCGGCCGCTACACCTGCACCACCGACGAGGCCACGGTCACCGCGATGCGCGCCCGGGAACTCGGCCGGCGTGCGGTGGTGGTGGGCGACCGGGTGGCGCTGGTCGGGGACGTCTCCGGCCGGCCCGGGACGCTGGCCCGGATCGTCCGGATCGAACCGAGAGACTCGGAGCTGCGTCGCACCGCCGACGACGACGCCACCACCCCGGAAGGCCGCACCGAGCGGGTGCTGGTCGCCAACGCCGACCAGTTGGTGATCGTCTCCGCGCTGGCCGACCCGCCGCCCCGGACCGGTTTCATCGACCGGTGCCTGGTCGCGGCGTACGACGCGGAGATCGACCCACTGCTGTGCCTGACCAAGGCCGACCTGGTCGGCCCGGAGGCGGTCACCGAGCTGGTCGAGCGGTACGCCGAGCTGGACCTGCCGTACGTGACCTGCCGGCCCGACGAGCCGCTGACCGCGCTGCGCCAGGCGCTGGCCGGCCGGATGTCGGTCCTGGTGGGCCACTCGGGGGTGGGCAAGTCGACCCTGGTGAACCGGCTGGTGCCGGGTGCCGACCGGGCGGTGGGCGAGGTGAGCGCGATCGGCAAGGGGCGGCACACCTCCACCACCGCGGTGGCGCTGCCGCTGCCGGGCGACGCCGGCTGGATCATCGACACCCCGGGTGTCCGCAGCTTCGGGCTGGCCCACGTCTCCCCCGACAGCCTGCTGCACGGCTTCCCCGACCTGCTTCCGGGCAGTGTGGACTGTCTGCCCGGCTGCGACCACATGGGCGCCGACTGCGGCCTGGACAAGCTGGTCGCCGCCGGCCGGGCCGACCCGCGCCGACTCGCCTCCTACCGCCGGCTGCTCGCCTCCCGGACCGGGCGCGACGACGCGTCGCCGTCCACCGGTGACCGGGACGCTCACCCCACCCCAGCCAGGTGATCCGATAGGTTCTCTGCCATGGCGCCCCGCTACTCCGACGACCTGTCGCTGGCCCACGTGCTGGCCGACACCGCTGACGCGATCGCGTTGGCCAGGTTCCGGGCGCTCGACCTGCGGGTGGACAGGAAACCCGACCTCACCCCGGTCTCCGACGCCGATCTCGCGGTGGAGCGGGCGCTGCGGGCCACCCGGGCCCGCCCCCCCCCCCGGGGCGCCGCCCGCGGCGAGGAGATGGGGGCGACCGAGGCCGCCGCCGGTCCCGGCACGCGGGTGTGGGTGATCGACCCGATCGACGGCACCAAGAACTTCGTCCGCGGTGTGCCGATCTGGGCCACCCTCATCGCGCTGATGGAGGGCGACGAGCCGGTGGTGGGCATGGTGTCGGCCCCGGCGCTCGGCCGCCGCTGGTGGGCGGCGCGGGGGCACGGCGCGTGGGCCGGCCGCCACACCGCGGCCGCCACCCGGATCCGGGTCTCCAACGTCAGCCGCCTGTCCGACGCGTCGTTCTGCTACTCGAACCTCATCGGGTGGGAGCAGAACGGCCGGCTGGCCGCCATGCTGGACATCATGCGGACGACCTGGCGCAACCGGGCCTTCGGCGACTTCTACGGGCACATGCTCGTGGCCGAGGGGGCGGTCGACATCATGGTCGAGCCGGAGCTGTCGCTGTGGGACGTGGCCGCCCTCGTGCCGATCATCACCGAGGCCGGCGGCACCTTCACCGACCTGTCCGGCCGGCCCAACCCGGGCGGGGGCTCGGCGGTGACCACCAACGGCAAGCTGCACGCAGACCTGCTGGCCCGGCTGTCCTCGGTCAGCCTGACCCCGTTGGACGGTGGCTGATGGGCTCCGGTGGCTGGGTGCTCCCGGACCAGGTGCTCGCCGGGGCACCGACCTACACGTTGGACGACGACCAGCTCGCGGACCTGGAGCTGCTGCTGTCGGGCGCACTGGCGCCGTTGGACCGGCTTCCCACCAGCGCCGACCTGGCAGCCATCGCCCGGCAGGCGACCCTGGCCGACGGCACCCCCTGGCCGGTACCGGTCCACCTCGAGGTGCCGACCGCGCTGCTCGAGCGCCTGGAGCGGGACAATCCGCTGCGCCGGGCGCTGATCCTGGCCGACCCCGAGGGCGTTCCGGTGGCCGCGGTGGACGTGGTGGACAGCTGGCCCACCCGGGACGGCCGCAGCGGCATCGGTGGCCCCGTACGCCGGCTCGGGGAGCCGTTCCCCGGCCCGTTCCGCAGCCTGCACCGGACACCGGAGCAGGTACGCGCGGCCCTGCCGGCCGGCCGGGTGCTGGGCGTGGTCCCCGAGGCGCCGCTGCACCGGCCGCAGCTCGCCCAGATCGCGCTGGCCACCCGCACCCTGCAGGCCCACCTGCTGGTGCTGGTGCCGGTCGCCGGGCCGACCGCCGAACACCTGCCGCCGGAGGCGCTGGTGCGGTGCGTGCTCGCCGCCCGGGACCGGATGCCGGAGGCCACCGTGGTCACCGTGCCGCTGCGGCGGCGTACCAACGAGGTCCACAACGCGCTGCTGCGGGCCCGGGTCGCGCGCGCCTACGGAGCCACCCACCTGCTGGCCAACGGTGACGCGCTGTCCGGTGGGGGCCTGCGGGTGATCGTCCCCCGGGAGCTCGCCTACGACAGCCGGGACGGGCAGTGGCGTGCCCGGGAGGACATCCCCGAGCGCCACCAGCGGTCGCCGATGTCCCGGGAGGAGATCGAGGACCTGCTCGACCGCGGGTTCGGGCTGCCGGAATGGCACACCCCGCCCGCGGTGGCGCGGGAGCTGGCGCTGGCGCGGCCGCCGCGCCGCCGTCGCGGCCTGGTGCTGTTCCTGACCGGCCGGCCCGGGTCGGGCAAGTCGACCATCGGACGGGCGGTCGCGGCGGCGCTGCGGGAGCGGGGCGAACGGACCGTCACCCTGCTGGACGCGAGCGTGGCCGAGCGGCGGCTGCGCGACCCCGCCGGCGACCCGGAGCAGGCCGCCCGCCGCGCCGCGTGGATCGCCAGCGAGATCGCCCGCCACCACGGGGTGGCGATCTGCGCGCTGGGCACCCACGACCGGCGTACGCGGGAGGAGGCGGCGGCGCTGGCCCACCGGGTGGGCGCGGGGTTCGTGCTGGTCTCGCTGACCACCCCGGCCGAGGTGTGCCGGACCCGCGACCGCGGCCGGTACGCGCAGCCGGAGGCGACGGCCGAGCCGTACGAGGAGCCGGAGGGCGCCGACCTCCGGCTGGACACCTCCGGTGTGACCGCCGAGGAGGCCGCCGCCGTGGTGCTCGAGCACCTGGCGGAGACGGGATGGGTGGAGCCGTGAGCGAGGAGCTCACCTACGAGCAGGCCCGCGCGGAGCTGCTCGCGGTGGTGGAGAAGCTGGAGGCCGGCGGCTGCACGCTGGAGGAGTCGCTGGCGCTGTGGGAGCGCGGTGAACAGCTCGCCGGTGTCTGCGAACGCTGGCTGGCCGGCGCCCGCGCCCGGCTCGACCAGGCGACCGCCGCGTCGGCGCAGACCGACACCCCGTCGCCACCGGACACCACCGGCGGGAGGCCGCGGCGGACCGACGGCTGACGGGTCCGCCACCGGCTCACCCGCGGACGAACGCTTCGGCGAGCTCCGACAGCTCCTCCACCGGGGCCGGCCCGAACACCAGCACGGTGAGGGCGCCGTCCGTCCTGACCAGCGCGGCCTCGCCGGGGCGACCCGGGTAGCGCTGCCAGGTCGCGCCGCCCACCGTCACCGTCCCCTCCGCGTCCGGCGTGGACGCGTCCGGGTCGGTGGACAGCTCGGCGGCGAGCAGCGACCCGCTCGGCAGCGTGCTCTGCACGACCTGCACCGGTTTGCCGGTGGGCGTCAGGTAGCCGAGCCGCAGGGTGCCCCCCTCGTCCGCCCGCTGGAAGACCGCCGACAGCGGCACCCACTCCTCCGACAGGCCGGTCGGCTCGATCACCGGTACGCCCGCGCGTTGCGCCGCCGACAGCGCCGGCTCCTGGTCGACCGGGACCGGGTCGAGCCGGCCGGAGATCAGCTGGTAGCCGCCGACCAGCAGCAGCACCGGCACGATCAGCACCAGCAGGGTGCGGACCATGTCGCGGCCGGTGCGTCCGCCGGTGGCGGGGCTCGGGGCCTTGGGTTCAGCGGTCACGCTCGCCACATGTGCCAGGATGCCATCAGGCCCGGTACGGCGGTTCCGGGGCCGGCCGCGGCCGAGCAGCAGGACCGATCCGAGCCGGAGGTGCCAGATGACCGACGCGACGCGTACCCCCCAGGAACTCGACCGCAACCTCGCCCTGGACCTGGTCCGGGTGACGGAGGCGGCGGCCATGGCGGCCGGTCGGTGGGTCGGCCGGGGCGACAAGGAGGGCGGGGACGCCGCCGCGGTCGACGCGATGCGCCGGTTGATCAACTCGATCCCGATGCGGGGCACGGTCGTGATCGGCGAGGGTGAGAAGGACAACGCGCCCATGCTCTACAACGGCGAGCAGGTGGGTGACGGGACCGGCCCCGAGGTCGACGTGGCGGTGGACCCGATCGACGGCACCACACTGATGAGCAAGGGCATGCCGAACGCGCTCGCGGTGCTGGCGGTGGCCGAGAGGGGGTCGATGTTCGACCCCAGCGCGGTGTTCTACATGGAGAAGCTGGCGGTCGGCCCGGACGCCGCTGACGTGATCGACATCACCGCCGGGGTGGCGGAGAACCTGCGCCGCATCGCCCGGGTGAAGCGCTCCGCCGTCTCCGAGCTCACAGTCTGCATCCTCGACCGCCCGCGCCACAGCGAGATCGTCCGCCAGGTACGCGAGGCGGGCGCCCGGATCCGGTTCATCACCGACGGCGACATCGCCGGGGCGATCAGCGCCGCCC
>CAZSNW010000050.1:0-14550 GCA_964608245.1 uncultured Micromonosporaceae bacterium | reverse complement strand
AGGTCCAGGATGCACTCGTGCGCCACCAGCCCGTTGGCGCCCCGGTAGAGCACCGGGTAGTGGTCGTGCAGCCGGGCGGCCACGTAGTTGGCCGCCAGCACCGCCATCCCGGTGGCCCGCCGCAGCCCGTCGGCTCCCATCAGCCGCAGGTACGCCCAGGCGATCGGCAGGATGCCGGCCGACCCGTACCGGGCCGCGGCCACCGGTCCCACCTTCGCCTCCCCCGGCTCGAGCGGGTCGCCCGGCAGGTAGGGCGCCAGGTGCTTGCGGACCGCGACCGGCCCCACTCCCGGTCCCCCGCCGCCGTGCGGGATGCAGAAGGTCTTGTGCAGGTTGAGGTGGGACACGTCGGCCCCGAACCGGCCCGGCTTGGCGAACCCGACCAGGGCGTTGAGGTTCGCCCCGTCCACGTACACCTGGCCGCCGGCGTCGTGCACCCGGGCGGCGATCTCCGCCATGGTCGGCTCGTACACCCCGTGGGTGGACGGGTCGGTCACCATGACCGCCGCCAGCCGGTCCCCGTGCTCGGCGATCTTCTTGTCCAGATCCTCCAGGTCGACGTTGCCGTCGCTGTCGCAGGCGACCACCACCACCCGCATGCCCGCCAGCACCGCGCTGGCCGCGTTGGTGCCGTGCGCGGACGCGGGGATCAGGCACACGTCCCGCGCGGCCCCGGCCTCACCGTCCCGGTCCCGCAGGTACGCACGGATCGCCAGCAGCCCGGCCAGCTCCCCCTGGGATCCGGCGTTGGGCTGCACGCTGACCGCGTCATAGCCGGTGACCTCCGCCAACCACCGCTCCAGCTGCCGGACGAGCTCCCGCGTGCCCTCCGCCTGCTCCGCCGGCGCGTACGGGTGCAGGTTTGCGAACTCCGGCCAGGTGATCGGCTCCAGCTCGGTGGTGGCGTTGAGCTTCATCGTGCACGATCCCAGCGGGATCATGCCCCGGTCGAGCGCGTAGTCGGCGTCGGCCAGCCGCCGCAGGTACCGGAGCATCGCCGTCTCGCTCCGGTAGGAGTGGAACACCGGGTGGGTCAGGAAGCCGCTGGTGCGCCGCAGCCCGTCGGGCAGAGCCTCCGCCACCGGCCCGTCGACCCCGCCGGGGACCCCGAACGCCTGCCACACCGTCGCGAGATGGGCGTCGGTGGTGGTCTCGTCGCAGGCCACGCCGACCCGGTCGGGGTCCACCAGCCGCAGGTTGACGCCGGCGCGCCGGGCCCGCTCGACCACCTCCGCGGCCCGCCCCGGCACCACCGCGACCACCGTGTCGAAGAACTCCTCGTGCAGCAGCTCCACCCCACCGGCACGCAGCCCCGCGGCGAGCCGCGCCGCCTTCTCGTGCACCCGCCGGGCGATCCCCGTCAGCCCCTCCGGGCCGTGGTAGACGGCGTACATCGCGGCCACCACGGCCAGCAGCACCTGCGCGGTGCAGATGTTGCTGGTCGCCTTCTCCCGGCGGATGTGCTGCTCCCGGGTCTGCAGCGCCAGCCGGTAGGCGGGCGCGCCGGAGGAGTCCTTCGACACCCCCACCAGGCGACCGGGCAGCATCCGCTCCAGGCCGTTGCGTACCGCGATGTAGGCGGCGTGCGGGCCGCCGTACCCCATCGGCACCCCGAACCGTTGGGTGGTGCCGACCGCCACGTCCGCGCCGATCTCCCCCGGCGGCCGCAGCAGCGTCAACGCCAACAGGTCGGCGGCCACGGTCACCAGCGCGCCCCGCTCGTGTGCGGCCGCCACCACCGCCGCGTGGTCGGGCACCGCGCCGCTGGCGCCCGGGAACTGCACGTGGACGCCGAAGAACTCCTCCGGCAGCGGGTCGGTCGCGAGGTCCAGGACGACCAGCTCGATGCCCAGCGGCTCCGCCCGGGTCCGCAGCACCGCCAGCGTCTGCGGCAGCGTGTCCCGGTCCACCACGTACACCGGCGAGTCGACCTTGCTGGCCCGTCGCGCCAGCGTCATCGCCTCGGCCGCCGCACTCGCCTCGTCCAACAGGGACGCGTTGGCCACCGGCAGCCCGGTCAGGTCGGCCACCATCGTCTGGAAGGTGAGCAGCGCCTCCAGCCGACCCTGGCTGATCTCCGGCTGGTAGGGGGTGTACGCGGTGTACCAGGCCGGGTTCTCCAGCACGTTGCGCCGGATGACCGGCGGCGTGTGGGTGCCGTAGAACCCCAGACCGATCATGGAGGTGAGCACCTGGTTCTTCGCCGCCAGGGCCCGCAGCTCGGCGGTGACCTCCGCCTCGGTGGCCGCCGGCGGCAGGTCGAGCTGCCCGCGCCAGCGGACCTGTTCGGGGACCGCGGCGTCCATCAGCTCCGCCACGGAGCCGTAGCCGACCACCTCCAGCATCCGACGGGTCTGCGCGGCGTCGGGGCCGATGTGACGGTCGGCGAACATCTCGACGGTCATGACTGCTCCAGACGGGGATCGGCTGCTCGCGTACGCTCGCCTCCCCATCTGTCGGGCTGACGCGGCCCTCCAGAAGCGCCCTTCCCGCCACGGTCCTGGTGCCTGAGAGGTTCCGGGGAGGAGTTGCCCCTTCGGCGCCGCCCACGGAGGGCGGACTCTCCCGTGCGGGTCCTAGCGGCCGGTGACCAATCTACCAACCGGGCACGACCCGTACGCCCGGCACGCGCACCCGACCGGCCCGGTCAGCCGGCGCGGCGACGCGCCCGCCGGGCCGCCAGCTCGTCGCCGGGAACCTCCGGTACCCCGTCCTCGGTGACCGGGTGCCCCACCTCGGCGGGCAGCTGGGTGAGCGTACCCTCGATCTCCCTGCAGGCCCCCTGCAACGCGATACCGAAGACCCCCTGCCCGCCCTTGAGCAGGTCGACGATCTCCTCGGCCGACCGGCACTCGTAGACCGTGGTGCCGTCGGAGATCAAAGTCAGGCCGGCCAGGTCCTCCACTCCGTGCGCGCGCAGGGTCTCGATGGCCTTGCGGATGTTCTGCAGCGACACACCGGCGTCCAGCAGGGACTTGACGACCTTGAGGACGATCAGGTCGCGGAACGAGTACAGCCGCTGCGAGCCCGACCCGGAGGCGTCCCGCACACTCGGCACCACCAGCCCGGTGCGGGCCCAGTAGTCCAGTTGCCGGTAGGTGATGCCGGCCGCCCGCATCGCCACCGTGCCGCGGTAGCCGACCACCTCCGCCGGTGGTCTCGACCGCTCCGCCGGTGGCTGTGACGGCTCTCCGGCCGGCCGCTGCGCGTCCTTCACCTCCGGCATGCCCTCGACCTCCCCGGCGGGAACGGCTTCGCGTCTGGGGAAAGCTTAGCGTCGCCCGGGCGACACGCGGCGCGCGAAACGCCGGGGGCCACGGCGCTCCGCGTCGCCACCGGCGACCCCTGGCCGGTCGACACCCGGCCGGGCCGCCGGTGGTCCGGTGTCAGCCGGCGAAGTCCTCCGGCTTCACCGTCTCCAGGAACTCCCGGAACTTCTCGACCTCGTCCTCCTGCTCGTCCGGAATCAGGATGCCGGCCTCGTCCAGGACCTCCTCCGCACAGCGGATCTTCGCGTTCATCCGCAACGCCAACGCGATGGAGTCGCTCGGCCGAGCCGACACCCGCACCCCGTCGCCGATGAGCAGATCGGCGAAGAACACACTGTCCCGCAGCTCCACGATCTCCACCGCGTGCAGCGGCGCGTTGAGCGCGTTCAGCACGTCGCGCAGCAGATCGTGGGTCAGCGGACGGGGAGGCTTGACCCCCTGCTGCTCGTACGCGATGGCCGTCGCCTCCACCGCGCCGATCCAGATCGGCAGGTACCGCTCACCGTCCACCTCCCTCAGGAGGACGATGGGCTGGCTGGTGGGCAGCTCCACCCGCACGCCGACCACGCGCAGCTCCCGCACGTTCAAACCTCCGAACCGTCGACCGCTCCTCCGGCGGCTCTTATTGCACGGTACACGGGCGGTGGGCGGTCCGCCCGTGTCACGCCCGCCGGGCCGTCCGGTTCACGGCTGCTTGTCCGGCTCGGCGGGCGGGCCGGCGACGAACACCAACCGGAACTTGCCGATCTGCACCTCGTCGCCGTTGCTGAGGGTCGCCGCCTCCACCCGTTCCCGGTTGACATAGGTGCCGTTGAGGCTGCCCACGTCCCGCACCGTGAACGTGTTGCCGTCACGGTGGAACTCCGCGTGCCGACGGGACACGGTCACGTCGTCCAGGAAGATGTCGCTGTCGGGGTGCCGGCCGCTGGTGGTCAGGTCGTGGTCGAGCAGGAACCTGGCGCCCGCGTTCGGACCGCGGCGGACCACGAGCAACGCCATGCCGGGCGGCAGCGAGGCGGCCAACCGGCTCGGCGATACGTCCGTGTCCGGGCCGTCAAGCACGTCGTCGAGCGAACCCATGCTCAACGTCGACGTGACGTCCAGCGGCGGGAACTCGTCCTCAGGGCGCGTCATCGGTCTACCTCACGGTTGAGCTGACAGCACTGGTGCGGCGGCGGCGTCGACCCGCAGAGCCTAGCTACCGGGCGGCACCAGGGTCAACCGGTCACCCCCGGTCATCTTCACTGGTCAGCCGGCTTCTGTCAGGGCCCGGTAGCCGTCGGCGTCCAGCAGTTCGTCCAGCGACCCCGGGTCCTCGACGGCGATCTCCACCAGCCATCCGTCGCCGTACGGGTCGGAGTTGACGATCTCCGGCGAGTCGACCGCCGCCTGGTTGACCGCGGTCACCGTGCCGCTGACCGGCGCGTACAGCTCCGAGACGCTCTTGGTCGACTCGATCTCCCCGATCGCCTCGCCGCCGGTCACCTTCGTCCCCACCGACGGCAGCTCGAGGAAGACGATGTCGCCCAGCGCGTCCTGGGCGTAGTGGGTGATGCCGACGCGTGCGGTGTCGCCATCGACCGACACCCACTCGTGCTCGCGGGTGTAGCGGAGCTGCTCAGGGATCACCTGGTTCCTCCTCGGGTCAGGACACCGGTCGGGCGTGCCGCGGCGGCACGGGGGTGCGGACCGCCGAGACCAGCACACCGTCCGGTTCCGCCTGCACCGTCACCGTACCGCCCGTACCCTGTACGCGCTCCACCACCCCGCCCGGAATGGACAGTGCCGGCTGCAGGGTCTGCGGGTCGCCGATCGCGATGATCGTGTACGGGCCGCGCAGCACCTGACCGTCCACCAGCAGCCCCTCGTCGTGGTCGAGCAGGTAGGTGGAGGCCACCACGCGGACCTGCCTGCCGGTGGCGTCGTTGATCTGGATCGCCTCCGCACCGGCGCCCCGCAGCTCCTGGATCGTGTCCAGCAGCAGGGCCGCGCTCACCGGCGGGTCACCGGAGTGGATCGTCACCACCACCCCGGGGCCCTCGGCCGGCAGGATGCCGGCGAGGATGCCCAGCTCGTCGGCGCGACGCGCCGCCTCCGCCAGCGCCTCCTCCTGCGCCTCCTCGGTGGTGGTCAGCCGGCGCAGGGTCTCCTCCAGGTCGGCGATCTCCTGCCGCAGCCGCGACTCGTGGGCGTCGAGGTCCGCCAGGATGCGCACCAGGTCGTCCTCGCGGGCCGAGGCGAACGTGGGGTCGGTGGCCACACTGCGGATCTGCACCACCAGGGTGAAGCCCAGCAGGGCCATGAGCACCGCCACCACCGCGGTGACCGCCGCGGACCGGCGGCGGGTAGCGCCGGAGCCGTCGTCCGCGTCACCGGTGGCCCCGGCGTCGGTGTCGTCCGCGGCCGCCGGGGCGTCACCGTCGGCGTCCCGGGCGCCGTCACCCTCCGGGGCGTGGACGTCGTGGACCTGCGCGTCGGGGTCCGTGGCGCCCGAACGTGCGTCGGCGTCGTCGACCGGCCGCGGCTCGGTCGGCTCGTCACCGGACACCGGTCCCCCTCACGCGCGGAACAGGTGGCGACGGATCGCCGCCACGTTGCCGAAGATGCGGATCCCGAACACGACCACCACGCCGATCGACAGCTGGCTGCCCACCCCGAGCTGGTCGCCGAGGAACACCATGAACGCCGCGACCAGCACGTTGAACACGAACGAGATCACGAACTGCCGGTCGTCGAACACCCCGTCCAACCTAGCCCGGATGCCGCCGAACACCGCGTCCAGCGCGGCCACCACCGCGATCGGCAGGTAGGGCAGCAGCCACGCCGGCACCGTCGGGTCGAGCAGGATCCCGAGCACGATGCCCGCCACCAGCGCCAGAACCGCGATGATCATCCGCCACCTCCGGAGGTGCCCGCCCGGCCGGCGTTCAGGAACTCCGGTGGTACGCCCGCCGGCAGCGTCAGGTCACGGGCGGCGCGTACCTCGTAGGAGATGCCGTACCGCTCCGACAACGCCCGCAGCGTCGTCGCCACCCCGGCGGACTCGAACCGGCGCTGCATCTCCTCCGGCCCCACGGCCACCACCTCGTACGGGCCCGTGACCGGCACCCGGTTGACCAGGATCGCCCCGCTGACCCCCCGGATGGTAGAGGTGGCCGTCAACCGCCGGCCGTTGATGGCCACCGCCTCCGCGCCCGCGGCCCACAACGCGTTGGTGATCTGCTGCAGGTCGTAGTCGAGCACGCGCGCCTCGGGCACCAGCTGGCCGGTGACCGGGTCCACCTGCGACCCGTCGGCCACCCGCACCACCACCCCGGGGCCGCGTACCGGCGCCAGGCCGGTGACCGCCTCAAGCTCCCGCAGCCGGCGTACCTCCTCCGAGGCGAGCTGCTCGTCCCGCAGGCGGGTCACCTCGTCCCGGAGCTCGGCCGCCCGTCGCTCCAGCCGCTCGGCCACCGCCTCCCGGTCGTGGATCTGCTCCACCAGCTGGGCGCGCGTCTGGGCGCGTACCGGTTCGTGGGCGACCACCTGCCGGTACGCGACGGCGAGCAGCGCCCCGACGACCAGCAGGGCCACCACGCTCCACAGGCGGTCGCGCTTCGGCGGTGGCGCCCCGCCGCGCCGTCGGGCCGCCGCGGCGTACCCGGAATCCAGCGGGTCGCGGAACAACCGCAGCAGGAAGTCCGGGGCCAGCGTCCCGACCGGCCCGGGCCCGCTCACCGGGCACCTCCCGACCGCAGCAGCCGCGTGGCGTACGCGATGTACAGCGCCCCGGCGGCCCAGTAGAGCGCCACCCCCCACCAGGCCAGCGCCCAGCCGAGCGGGTCGGACCAGTCGACGGTGGCCGGCGCCGCGTCGGCGAGCAGGACCACGGGGAACGCCACGAGCAGCACGAAGGTCGCCGTCTTACCGAGGAAGTGGACCGGCGGAGGGCCGAACCCGCGGCGGCGCAGCAGCGCCAGCACGACCAGCAGCACCGCCTCCCGCGCCAGCACCGCGACCGTGAACTGCCACGGCACCACTTCGCGCACGGTGAACGCCGCCAGGGTGGCGAGGATGTACAGCCGGTCGACGAACGGGTCCAGCAGCTCACCCAGCCGACTGACCTGACCCAGCCGCCGCGCCACCCAGCCGTCCAGCCAGTCGGTGGCGCCGCCGACGGCGAGCACCGCCAGCGCCGCGACGTCGGCGTGCGCGACCAGGAACAGGTACCCGAACAGCGGTACGCCGATCAGGCGCGCCAGGCTGATCAGGTTGGGCAGGGTGCCGACCCGCCCGTACATCCGGTCGACGGCGGACACCCACCTCCCCCTCCATGAGCCGCGGACGTCACCGGCCGGTCCCGAGTGACCGACCGGGCGCCGCGACCCAGGCTAGCCGCCGGACGCACGGTCCGTCCGGTCGGGTACGCCCGGTCGGGTACGCCCGGTCGCTGTCGCGGGCAGCGCCGGCCCGGCCTACGGCAGGCTGGTCGGCCGGGGCCGTCGGTGCACGAAGGGCCGCGCCGCCATGAGCAGCAGGGCGACGGTGAACACCGCCAGCCCCAATCCGGCGAGCGCCCGCAGCGACCACGTCACCACCGGCGGCACCGGCGAACCGGCCAGCGGCGGTGCGGGTTCCGGTGCCGGGTCCGGCTCCGGGACGGTGGGTGCCACGTCGGGCATCAGGGACACCTGCACCTCGCCCGGCTCCACCAGCCACCCGACCGGCTGCGGCCGGCGCAGCGAGAACCCCCAGTCGAGCAGGGCCGCCGCCTGCCAGGCGGCCGGTACCGGGCGGTTCTCCGCGCCGAGCACGGTCACCACCAGCCGCCGCCCGTCGCGCTCGGCCGCCCCGACGAAGGAGTGCCGCGCCAGGTCCGTGTAGCCCGTCTTGCCGCCGAGGAACCCCGGGTAGTTGTCCAGCAGCGGGTTCTGGTTCTGGATCTCGAACCCGTTCGGATCCTGCGGCGGCTGCGCCGGGATCCGGGTCCGCGGTGTCGTCGCGTACCGTCGGAAGTCCTCCCGGGCGAACAGCGCCCGCGCGATCAACGCCAGGTCGTACGCGCTGGTGAACTGCCCGGGGCCGTCGAGACCGGAGGGGGTCACCGCCCACGTCTGGTGGGCGCCGAGCAGCGCGGCCGTCCGGTTCATCTCGGCCAGGGTGCCGGCGACCCCCCGCTCGCCGCCGCCGACCCTGGCCAGCACGTTCGCCGCGTCGTTGCCGGAGTTGAGCAGCAGGCCCAGCCACAGGGTCTCCACGGTGTACCGTCCCCCCACCAGCAGGCCCACCGCGGAACTGCCCGGTTCGAACTGCATGTCCTCCCAGGTGACTTCGACCTCCTGCGCCGGGTCGAGCTTGTCCAGCAGCGTCAACGCCAGCAGGAGCTTCTGGGTGCTCGCCGGGATCCGGTACTCGTGCGGGGCGCACGCCGCGTACACGGCGCCGGTGTCCAGGTCGGCGACCAGCCACGCGGTGGCGCTGAGGTTGTCCGGCAGCGGCGGCGCGTTCTCCGCCACCACCAGCCCGGTCGTCGCCATCCCCGGCCCGCCGATGTACCGGTCGCCGTCCCGGTGCGGGGGTGGCGGCTGCGGCGGCTCGAACCGCGGAGGTGGCGGGTCGAGCTCCACCACCGGGCAGGGCACGTACGGCGGGGGCCCGGACGGCACCTCGGTCACCGGGACGATCCCGGTCAGCGCGGCGAGCGCGCCGACCACCACCATGCTTCGCATCTCCACAGCAAGGGAGGATATGCGGACAACTCAAGCAACTATCGTCGCTTCTGCAACAATCGACCCACGGTCGCCCACCACCCGGGTGACCGGTTCAGCGCCGCTTGCACGGCTGCGGTAAGGTTCAGAGGTCCGGAACTCTCCGGGCGTCGGGCTGTGGCGCAGCTTGGTTAGCGCACCCGTCTGGGGGGCGGGAGGCCGCCGGTTCAAATCCGGCCAGCCCGACAGAGTTCCCTCCCATCCAACGCCGGTGGCGTCGTCCCGCCACCGGCGTTTTTCATGTTCTCCCCTGTCGCTCCTGCCCCGACAACTGCGGCGATGTCGCCCTCCGAGAGCCGCCGTCGACCGCAAATGCGGCGACGTTGTCGTTCCGGTGGCGGTGTGTCGGTGCGGTGGTTGTGGTGATGTCGTGGCGCTGCGGGCTTGGTTGTTGTGTAGTGCGCGCCATGACACGTATATCATCCTAGGATGCTAGGACCATTGCTCTGACGCGCGCCGGACGACCCGCACCACGCCAGTTCTCACTCGCGGTCCCGCGACGACGACCGCGGCCTGACCTTGATCTCGATCGGGCTGCCGGTGAACCCGAAATCCTCCCGCAGCCGACGTTCGAGGAACCGCTCGTACGTGGGATCCAGCCGGTCGGTGGTGAACAGCACGAACCGCGGCGGGCACACCCCGGCCTGGGTGGCGAACAGCACCCGCGGCGCCCGCCCCCGTCGTACCGGGTGCGGGGTGGCCCGCGTCACCGCGGTGAGCCACTGGTTGAGCTCGGCGGTCGGCACCCGTTGCTCCCAGCCGGCCAGCGCGGTGTGCAGCGCCGTGACCAGCCGGTCGACCCCCCGCCCGGTCCGGGCGGAGATGTTGACGCGCACCGCCCACGGCACCCGCCGCAGCTCCCGGTCGACCTCCTTCTCCAAGGCGTACCGGCGGTCCTCGTCCACCAGGTCCCACTTGTTGAACGCCAGCACGAGCGCCCGGCCCGCCTCCGCGACCATGGTGACGATCCGCAGGTCCTGTTCGGCGATCGACTCGGAGGCGTCCAGCAGCACCACCGCCACCTCGGCCGCGTCGATCGCCGCCCGGGTACGCAGGCTCGCGTAGTACTCGGTGCCGCGGGCGAACCCCACCCGTTTGCGCAGGCCCGCGGTGTCGACGAACAGGAAGGGCTCCCCGTCCAGCTCCACCAGGCTGTCGACCGGGTCCACGGTCGTGCCCGGGACGGCGTCCACCACCGCCCGCTCCTCGCGGGTGAGCCGGTTGAGCAGGCTCGACTTGCCGACGTTCGGGCGGCCGACCAGCGCCACCCGCCGGGGACCCACCTCGGGGACCACCGGCGCCGGCGCCTCGTCGGGCAGCGCCTCCAGCACCGCGTCCAGCAGCTCACCGGTGCCCCGCCCGTGTAGGGCGGACACCGGGTAGGGCTGCCCGAGCCCCAGCGACCAGAGCGCGGCGGCCTCCAGCTCCAGCGCCTCGTTGTCGGCCTTGTTGGCCACCAGCAGCACCGGTTTGTCGCTGCCGCGCAGCATACGGACCGCGGCCTCGTCCACGTCGGTGGCGCCGACCGTGGCCTCCACCACGAACAGCACCACGTCGGCGGTGGCCACCGCCGCCTCCGCCTGGGCGGCGATCGCCGCCGCCCGGTCCTTCGCGTCCGGCTCCCACCCGCCGGTGTCGACCAGGGTGAACCGGCGGCCGGCCCACTGCGCGTCGTAGGCCACCCGGTCCCGGGTCACCCCGGGGGTGTCCTCCACCACCGCCTGGCGCCGGCCCAGGATGCGGTTGACCAGGGTCGACTTGCCCACGTTGGGACGGCCCACCACCGCCACCACCGGGACGGCCGCCGACCGGAGACCGCCGGTCCGGCCTGCGGGTGCGACCCGATTGTTCACCGTCCGGCCTCCTCCGTCCCGGCGTCCCGGGGCCCGACCGCCTCGCCCGTGCACCGGGCCAGCAGCGTACGCAGCGTCGCCACCACCTCGTCGATGCCCATTGCGGTGGTGTCCAGCTCGACCGCGTCCGGTGCCTTGCGCAGCGGGTCCACCGCCCGGGTGGAGTCCAGCTGGTCGCGCCGGGCGAGATCGGCCGCCGTGGTGAGGTGGTCGGCGGCGGTCTCGGCGCTGCGCCGACGGGCCCGCTCCTCCGGGGACGCGGTCAGGTACACCTTCAGATCGGCGTCCGGCGCCACCACGGTGCCGATGTCCCGACCCTCCACCACGATCCGCTCCGCGGCAGCGATCACCTCACGCTGACGGGCCACCAGCAGCCGCCGCACCGCGGGCACCGCGGCCACCGCGGAGACCGCCGCGGTGACCTCCGCCGACCGGATCGCCTTCTCCACCGGCGTACCGTCCACCGCGATCTCTGGCCGGACCGGGTCGGTACCCACGGTCAACGCCACCTCGTGGGCGATCTTGGTCACCGTACCGGCGTCGGCCGGGTCCGCACCGGCGCGCAGCACCGCCCAGGTCACCGCCCGGTACATCGCGCCGGTGTCCAGGTACGCCGCGCCGAGCTCCGCGGCGAGCCGCCGGGACACCGTGGACTTGCCGGAGCCCGAGGGCCCGTCGATGGCCACCACACAGCGTCGTGCCACGCCAACCCCTTCACATCCTCCGGTGGACACCACCGGTGTGCCCCCGCTGTGCTGTTCCACCCATCTTGCCCGACCCGCGGTGACGCCCGCCCTCCGGTGGCGGGCCGCGCCCGGGGGCGGTGCCACGGCCGCACCGGCGGTCCCACCGACACCAGCGGTCACCAGCGGTGGCACGGAGCCCACCGCGGTGCCGTCCGACTCACCCGCCGCCGGCGGCCCGCTCGACCGCGGTGAACAGCGCGGACACCTCGGTACGCGTGAGCCGGCGCACCTTGCCCGGCTTGAGCCCGCCGAGCGTGATCGGGCCGACCGCCGTGCGTACCAGCCGCTGCACCGGGTGCCCCACCGCGTCGAACATCCGACGGACGATGTGCTTGCGGCCCTCGTGCAGGACCACCTCCACCAGCGCGGTGCGGTCGACCGCATCCACCACCCGGTAGGAGTCCACCTTCGCCAGCCCGTCCTCCAGCATCACCCCGGCGCGCAGCATCCGGCCGACCGCCCGGGGTACCGGTCCGGGAACCTGGCACAGGTAGGTCTTGGCCACCCCGTACGAGGGGTGGGTCAGGCGGTGGGCGAGCTCACCGTCGTTGGTCAGCAGCAGCAGGCCCTCGCTGTCGGCGTCCAACCGGCCGACGTGGAAGACCCGCTGCTCCACCCCGGTCAGGTAGTCCGCCAGCGCCGCCCGGCCCCGTTCGTCATCCATGGTGGACACCACCCCGCGGGGCTTGTTGAACGCGAGGTAGACCCGGCGCGGGTCGGTGGCGACCCGTTCGCCGTCGACGCGGATGACCGCGGTCTCCGGGTCGGCCCGGTCGCCCAGCCGGGCCACCCGGCCGTCCACCGTGACCCGTCCGGCCGCGATCAGCTCCTCGCACGCGCGGCGGGAGCCGACACCCGCGGCGGCGAGCACCTTCTGCAGCCGCTCAACGGCCATCGCCGGACCCCTCCTCCGCCGCACCGGTGTCCCCGCCCGCCACGCCGACGACACCGGCGTCGTCGGCGACATCTGCGGCGCCCGCGCTGTCCGCGTTATCGGGGGTGTCAACGATGTCGGGGGTGTCAGCGCTGTCGAGGCTGTCAGCGCTGTCCGGACTGTCGGGGCTGTCGGCGCTGTCCGGGCTGTCGTCCGTGTCAGCGATGTCGGCGGTGTCGACGCTGTCGTCGATGTCAGCGGTGTCGGTGTCGTCAGCGGTGTCAGCAGCGTCGGCACCGTCCGCGTCGTCGGCGGCGTCCGCCGGCGTACCGGTTCGGGTCGCCTCACCCGTGGCCGTATCCGGACGAGGAACATCCGGGTTGAACGGCGAGATGTCCTCGGGCAGCAGCGGCGCCAGCGGCGGCAGCTCCTCCAGCGAGTCCAGCCCCAGCTTCTCCAGGAACAGGCCGGTCGTGCGGTACAGGTGGGCCCCGGTCTCCGGCTGGGTGCCGGCCTCCTCCACCAGCCCGCGCGAGATCAGGGTGCGCAGGACCCCGTCACTGTTCACGCCCCGGATGGCGGAGATGCGGGCCCGGGTCACCGGCTGGCAGTAGGCCACCACCGCCAGGGTCTCCAGCGCCGCCTGCGTGAGCCGGGCCTGCTGGCCGTCGAGCACGAACCGCTCCACGTAGTCGGCGTACTCCGACCGGGTGTACAACCGCCAGCCGCCGGCCGCCCGCCGCAGGTCGAACCCCCGTCCGGCCTCGGTGTACTCGGCCGACAGCGCCGCCAGCGCCTGCGCCACCCGGTCGACCGGCTCGCCGAGCACCTGCGCCAGGGTCTCCTCGGCCACCGGCTCGTCCACCACCAGCAGGACGGCCTCCAACGCGGCGCGCAGCCGCGGCTCCGGCAGCGGACCCTCGCCGTCGGTGGAGGCACCGGACGCCTCGGCCTCGGATGCGCCCGTCACGTCATCGTCGTCGGAGGAGTCGGAGGCCGCGTCGTCGACGGATGCCGCGGCCGGGACGGGGTCCGCGGCGGCCCGGTCGGGGTCCGCGGTCGTCTCCGCCGGCTCGTCGCCCGCGGGCACGTCGGCTCCGGTCACGGTCCCTCCGAAGGCCGTGGCCGTCTCACCGTTCACCGTCCGTCCTCCCCACCGGGACCGGTCACTCCCGCGTACTCGTCCACGTTCAGATCCGCCGACCCGTCCCCGCCGGTCCACCGCACACTGAGTTCACCGAGGGGCTGAACCTGCTCGAACGTCACCAGCCCCTCGCGGTACAGCTCCAACAATGCCAGGAACCGCGCGACCACCTCCAGGGTGGTCCGGCAGTCCCGGCACAGCGTACGGAAGCTGGCCGTGCCCATCCGCTGGAGCCGGTCGCGCAGCAGCGCCGCGTGCTCACGGACGCTCACCCGGACCTGGTGGAGGTGGGCGGTGGACACCTGCGGCGGCGGCTTGGGGGTGAGCAGCCGGGCGGCGATCCGCACCAGCCGGTCGGGCCCGACCCCGAGCACCAGCTCGGGCAACGCCTGGGCGTAGCGGGGCTCGAGGCTGACCGCCCGCGGCCAGCGCCGGGACCCGGCCTCGTACCGCTCCGCCAGGTACCCGGCGGCCTGCTTGAACGCCTGGTACTGCAGCAGCCGGGCGAACAGCAGGTCCCGCGCCTCCAGCAGCGCCAGGTCCTCCTCGTCCTCCACGTCGGCCGCCGGCAGCAGCCGCGCCGCCTTGAGGTCCAACAGGGTCGCCGCGACCAGGAGGAACTCACTGGCCTCGTCGAGGTCCCAGGCGTCGCCCAGGCTCCTGATGTAGCTGAGGAACTCGTCGGTGACCTGGTGCAGCGCGACCTCGGTCACGTCCAGCTTGTGCTTGCTGATCAGCTGCAGCAGCAGGTCGAACGGCCCGGTGAAATTCTCCAACCGGACGGTGAAACCGCCCTGCCCACCTCCGGTGCCGTCGTCCGGCGCCGGCGCCCGGGCCCGCCGCGGCGGCGCAACCGCGGCGCCCCCCCAAGGGGGGGGCGCAGTCCCCCCCCCCGCGCAGGCGGGAGTTTCGCG
>CAZSNW010000049.1:0-14798 GCA_964608245.1 uncultured Micromonosporaceae bacterium | reverse complement strand
CTACCAGGGCGCGTTCCGCAACCCGCTGGCCGACCCGTACCTGCTCGGGGTCGCCGCCGGCGCCGGCCTCGGGGTCACCGTGGTGGTGGCCGCCACCGGCATCGGCGGTACCGGCGGGGGCATGCCACCGGTGACCCCGGTGGCGGCGTTCGCCGGGGCGCTGGGCGCGGTGGCGTTGACCTACCTGCTCGGGGTGGCCGGCGGCAGGGACCGGTCGCCGGCCACCCTGATCCTCGCCGGGGTGGCGGTCTCGGCGTTCCTGTCCGCCACCCAGACCTATCTGCTGCAGCGCAACGTGGACACCATCCGGCAGGTCTACACCTGGCTGCTCGGCCGGCTGTCCGGCGCGAGCTGGGCGGACGTGCGGGTGCTGCTGCCGTACGCGGTGGTGGTCGCCACGGTGATCCTGCTGCTGCGACGGGAGCTGGACGTGCTGTCGGTGGGCGACGAGGAGGCGGCGGCCCTGGGCCGCCACCCGCAGCGCATCCGCTACCTGCTGCTCGCGGCGGCGTCGCTGGGCACCGCGGCGGCGGTGTCGGTGTCCGGGCTGATCGGGTTCGTCGGCATCATCGTGCCGCACCTGGTGCGGATGCTGGTCGGCCCGTCGTACCGGGCGATCCTGCCGCTGTCCATGCTGCTCGGAGGGGCCTTCCTGGCGCTGGCGGACCTCGCCGCCCGCACCATCGACCTGCCCCGGGAGGTGCCGATCGGCGTGGTCACCGCGTTCCTCGGGGCGCCGTTCTTCGTGCTGGTGCTGCGGACGACCCGACGGGTGCCGGTGTGATGGACGGGCGGGACGGTCGTACGGGCGGGCCTGGCGACGCCCCGGCGCTCGAGGCGCGGGCGGTCGGCGTCGCCCTCGACGGCGTACACATCCTCCACCAGGTCGACCTGACCGTGGCCGCCGGTGAGTGGGTGACGGTGATCGGACCCAACGGCGCCGGCAAGTCCACCCTGCTGCGGGCGGTCGCCGGGCTGGTGCGGCACGACGGCACGGTGCGACTGTTCGGGCGCGACGCCGCCCGGATGCGCCGCCGGGAGCGGGCCCGGGTGGTGGCGCTCGTGCCGCAGAGCCCCACCGTGCCGCCGGGCATGGTGGTCCGCGACTACGTGCTGCTCGGGCGCACCCCGCACCTGCCGCCGTTGGGCCGGGAGTCGGCGGCCGACCTGGCGGTGGTCGACGGGATCCTCGACCGGCTGGAGCTGACCCGGTTCGCCGGCCGCGAACTGTCCACACTGTCCGGTGGCGAGCGACAGCGGGTGTTCCTCGCCCGGGCGCTGGCGCAGCAGGCGCCGCTGCTGCTGCTGGACGAGCCGACCACCGCCCTGGACATCGGCCACCAGCAGGAGGTGCTGGAGCTGGTCGACGAGTTGCGCCGCACCCACCACCTCACGGTGCTGGCGACCATGCACGACCTGTCGGTGGCCGGCGGGTACGCCGACCGGCTGGTGCTGGTCGCCGGCGGCCGGGTGGTGGCGGACGGACCGGCCGGGGAGGTGCTCACCGAGCCGCTGCTCGCCCGCCACTACCGGGCGCGGGTGCGGGTGCTGCCCGGCGACGGTGGTCGACCGCTGGTGGTGCCGGTCCGCGGCCCGGCCGCCACCGACGACCGCTGAGGCGCGGTCCGCGGCGCACCGGCCGTCGACCGTCCGGGAACGGCACAATGAACAGCCGTGGACCGGTACGCGCGGTGGAACGCGCTGCTCGAGCTGGTGACCAAGCAGGGCCGGGTGGGGGTGGAGGAGGCCGCCGCGGCGCTGGCGGTGTCCCCGGCGACCATCCGCCGCGACTTCGACCAGCTCGCCCGCCAGCGCCTCATCACCCGCGTCCGGGGCGGGGCGACCGCCGGGGAGGTGTCCCACGACCTGCCGCTGCGCTACAAGACCGTCCGGCACGCGGCGGAGAAGCGGTGGATCGGGGTCGCGGCGGCGGCGCGGGTGAAGCTCGACACGGTGGTGGGCATCGGCGGCGGCACCACCACCACGGAGATGGCGCGGGCGCTCGCCGCCCGGCCCGAGTTCACCACCGGCGACGGCGACCCCCGGCTGACGGTGGTCACCAACGCCCTCAACATCGCCAACGAGCTGCTGCTGCGGACGTACGTGAAGCTGGTGGTGACCGGCGGCGTGGTGCGGCCCCGCTCCTACGAACTGGTGGGGCCGCTCGGTGACGCGGTGCTGCGACAGGTCAATCTGGACCTTGCGGTGGTCGGGGCGGACGCGGTCGACCCGGTCTCCGGCGCCGCGGTGCACCACGAAGGGGAGGCGGCGGTGAGCCGGCTGATGATCGAGCGGGCCCGGCGCGTGATGGTGGTCGCGGACGCGTCCAAAGTGGGCGCCCGAGCGTTCGCCCGGATCTGCCCGGTGGAGCGCATCGACACCCTCGTCACCGACGACCGGATCGACGGGGCGGCCCTCCGGGCGTTCCGGGAGGCCGGGGTGGACGTGGTGGTGGCCGGTGAGCCGGTGCCGGGCCGGCGGTCGGAACCGGTGGCCACGGGGGAGCGGCGGTGAGCGGCCTGGTGCGGGCGGAGCTGCGGCGGCTGGCCGGCCGACGGGTGACCCGCTGGATGCTGCTGCTGACCACCGCGGTGCTGGGCCTGGTGGTGGCCGGCACGGCGCTGGCCGCCCGGACCTCCGGCGGCCTCGACCTGCAGGCCGGCTTCGACCGGCTGGTGGCGGTGTTCACCGCGGTGGCGGCGGTGTCGGCGTTCGTGGTCGGCGCCTCCTACGTGGGCGCCGACTGGCGCGACGGCGGGATGGCCACCCTGTTCGTGTGGCGCCCCCGCCGCTGGCAGGTGCTGATGGCCAAGCTCGGTGCGCTGCTGGTCGGGCTCGCCGCCGCGGTGGTGCCGCTGACAGCGGCGTGGACCGGGGCGTTGTGGCTGGTCGCCGGCCGCCCCGACGCTGCGGCGGGGATGACCGCGCAGGCGTGGTGGTCGACCGGCCTGACCGGCCTGCGGGCGGTCGTGCTGGTGCTGCTGGCGGGTGCCGCCGGGTTCCTCACCGCGTCCATCGGCCGGCACACCGCCGCCGCCCTGGGTACCGCCCTGGCCGCCGGGGTGGTCGCACAGGTGGCGGTCCCGGCCGTGGTGGACGCCCTCGGCGTCCGCTACCCGGACGCGTGGCGGTGGACCACCTGGCCGACGGCGTGGCTGCGCGGGTCCGTACCGGTGGCCGACGCCGGAGCCTGCCCGCAGACGGGCGCCACCGGGTGCGCGCCGTTGGAGATCACCTGGCAGACCGCGGGCCTGGGGATGGCGGCGCTCGCGCTGCTGCTGGTGGTGGTGGCGATCTGGCAGGCGCACCGCCGCGACGTGGTCTGACCCCGCGGCGCCGGCCGCGACATGGGACGCCCTCCGGCCGCCGGCCCGGTGTGAGAGGGGGGACGTAGCCTGGAGCCATGACCGTCCGCCCGGCCCGCGACCCCTCCGGTGACGCGGCGCGCACCCGGGAGATCCCCGGTCCGCGGCGCCCCGACCCGCAGGACGACGTCTGCGCTCCGGACGGTCCCGACGCGTACGCCGGGACGGACGAGGACCTCGCCGACCCGGACACCGACGACGCCGCCGCGGACGACGACGCGGTCGACGCGGCCCAGGACGACGACCTCGACCCGGCCTTCGCGACCGCGGCGCCATCGGCGCCGGCGCTGGACGAGCGGGCCCGGCGCATGCTCGCCTTCGAGCGCCGGTGGTGGCGCCGGCCGGGAGCCAAGGAGCAGGCGATCATGGACACGTTCGGGCTCACGCCCACCCGCTACTACCAGCTGCTCAACGCCCTGGTGGACGACCCGGCCGCGCTGGCGTACGACCCGCTGCTGGTGGGTCGGCTGCGCCGGCTCCGGCAGCGTCGCCGCGCCGGCGGCACCGCGGCCCCGGGGGCCGGCCGGTGAGCGGCGCGGTGGCCGGCGACCACGGCCGCATCCGGGTGCTGCTGCCCGACCCCGCCGTCGTCCCGGAGCTGCCCGAGGTGCTGCACGCCGACGTCTACGACGGCACCGGCGACCCACCGCCCGGCATCGACGAAGTCGAACTCTACGTCCCCCCGTACCTGTTCGACCCGACGTACCTGCGGTTGATGGAGCGGATGCCGAAGCTTCGGGTGGTGCAGCTGCTCACCGCCGGGTACGAGCACGTGCTGCCCTACCTGCCGTCGGGGGTGACGCTGTGCAACGCCGGTCGGGTGCACGACGCCAGCACCTCGGAGATGGCGGTGACGCTCATGCTCGCCTCCCTGCGCGGCATCCCCGACTTCGTCCGGGCCCAGGACGCCGAGCAGTGGCGGCACCGGCGGTACCGGTCGCTCGCCGACTGCACCGTGCTGATCATCGGCTACGGCGGCATCGGCAAGGCGGTGGAGCGGCGGCTGGCCGGCTTCGAGGTGGAGATCCTGCGAGCCAGCCGACGGGCCGCCGACGGGGTCGCGCCCATGTCCGAGCTGCCGCAGCTGCTGCCGCGCGCCGACGTGGTGGTGCTGTGCGTGCCGCTGACCGACCAGACCCGCGGGCTGGTCGATGCGGAGTTCCTCGCCCGGATGAAGGACGGCGCGCTCCTGGTCAACGTGGCCCGCGGCCCGGTGGTGGACACCGACGCGCTGCTCGCCGAACTGGAGCGCGGCCGGCTGTACGCGGCCCTGGACGTCACCGACCCCGAACCGCTGCCGCCTGGGCACCCACTGTGGAAGGCGCCGAACCTGCTGCTGTCGCCGCACGTGGGCGGGGACACCACGGCGTTCCCGCCGCGCGCACGTCGGCTCATGGTGGAGCAGCTCCGGCGGTACGCCGCCGGAGAGCCGCTCGCCCACGTGGTGGTTCCCGCCACGTAACGTAACCGTCATGGCATCGTCTCCGGTCGGCCGGTCGGCACGGCCGCGGCGCCGGCTGACCGGCCGACGGTCACGGACCGTGGCGGCGGTGACCGCCGTCGTGCTGGCCGTCCTGGCGGGGCTCGTCGGTCTGGTCACCTGGACCACCCGGCCGGCGTACACGGTGGAGGAGCTGACCCTCACCGGGACCGGCGGGGTGCCGCTGGACGCCGCGCTCTACCTGCCCACCGACGCCTCCGCCGCCCGCCCGGTGCCGGTGGTGCTGCTCGGCCACGGCTTCGGCGGCACCCGGCACAGCGTCGCCGAGGAGGCCGGGGAGCTCGCCGACCGCGGGTACGCGGTGCTGACCTGGACGGCCCGCGGGTTCGGCGCCAGCGGCGGGATGATCCACCTCAACCACCCCGACCACGAGGTCGCCGACGCCCGGGCGCTGCTGGACTGGCTGGCCCGGCGGCCCGAGATCCGCCAGGACGGGCCGGGCGACCCGCGGGTGGCGGCGATGGGCGCCTCCTACGGCGGGGCGCTGGCGCTCATGCTGGCCGGCCACGACCCGCGGGTCGACGCGGTGGTGGCGACCAGCACCTGGCACGACCTGGCGGCGGCGTTCCTGCCCGAGTCCAGCGGCGGCGACCCGGTCGACGGGGTGTTCAAACAGGCGTGGGCCGGTCTGTTCTTCGGCGGCGCCGGCGGCGCCGGACTCGCCGGGGCCACCCCGCTCGGCGGCCCGGGCGCCGGCGGCACGGCGGCCCCGGGTGCCGGCCGGCCGGGCGCGGGGCCGCCGGACGTGTCCTGCGGACGGTTCGCACCGGACGTGTGCGCCGCCTACCAGCAGGTGGCGGCCACCGGCCGGGCCGACCCGGCGGTGGTGGCCCGGCTGCGCGAGTCCAGCCCCGCCGGTGTGCTGCACCGGATCACCGCCCCGACCCTGCTCATGCAGGGCACCGCCGACAGCCTGTTCCCGCTGTCGGAGGCGGACGCCAACGCCGCCGGCATCGCCGCGACCGGCACCCCGGTGCAGGTCGCCTGGTTCACCGGCGGGCACGACGGCGGCCCGGGTCCGCAGCGCGACCAGGACCGGACCCGGGAGCTGGTGGACCGGTGGCTCGACCACCACCTCGCCGGCCGCGGCCCCGATCCGGGCACCGACTTCACCTGGTCCCGGATCACCGGGTTCAGCGCCACCGGCCGCGGGCTGTCCACCACCACCTACCGGGCCGACTCCTACCCGGGCCTGGCCGGCGGACCGCCCGTCACGGTGACGGTGGCCGGGCCGCCGCAGCCGGTCGCCAACCCGGCCGGCGGCTTCCCGGCCGCGCTGTCGTCGTTCCCGTCCGCCGAAGGGCTCGCGTCGTTCGTCAACGGGGTGGTCATGGACCTCCCGGGGCAGCACGCCAGGTTCGAGTCCGAACCGCTAAAGGCGCCGCTGCGGATCGTCGGCGCGCCGACGGTACGCCTGCGGGCCGCCTCGCCCACCGGGGAGGCGGTGCTGTTCGTCAAGCTCTACGACGTCGCGCCCAACCGGGTGGCGACCCTGCCCAACGGCCTGGTGGCACCGGTGCGGCTGACCGGGCTGCCGGCCGACCTGGCCGACGCCGAACCGGTCACCGTCACTCTGCCCGCGATCACCCACGAGATCCCGGCCGGCCACCGGCTGCGGATCACCGTCGCCACCGCCGACCAGGCGTACGCGAACCTCACCGACCCGGTGGTGTACCAGGTGGCGGTGGAGCCGCCGGTGGTGCTGCCCACCGGGGTGGGCGAACCGGTGCCCGACCCGGAGCAGCGGTGGTGGTGGCTGCTCGCCGCGCTGGTGGTGGTACTGGCCGCGGCCGTGGTGGCGGTGGCCGCGGTGGCCCGTCGGCGGGTGGCGCGCCGCCCGGTCGACCGCGACGCCGCGGACCGCCCGCTGGTCGTCCGTGGCCTGCGCAAGGAGTACCGGGGCGGGTTCGTGGCGGTCTCCCGGGTGGACCTCGTCGTGGGACGCGGGCAGGTGGTGGGGCTGCTCGGCCCCAACGGCGCGGGCAAGACCACCACCCTGCGGGTGCTGCTGGGGCTGTCCCGGCCCACCGCCGGTGAGGTGCTGATCTTCGGCCACCGGGTGGTGCCCGGCGCCCCGGTGCTGTCCCGGGTGGGGGCGCTGGTCGAGGGGCCCGGGCTGCTGCCGCACCTGTCCGGTCTGGACAACCTCCGCGCGTACTGGCGGGCCACCGGCCGGCCGGTCGCCGACGCCCACTTCGACGAGGTGATCGAGGTGGCGGGCCTGGGCGACTCGATCCACCGTCCGGTGCGGACCTACAGCCACGGCATGAAGCAGCGGCTGGCGGTGGCGCAGGCCATGCTCGGCCTGCCGGAGCTGCTGATCCTCGACGAGCCCACCGACGGGCTCGACCCGCCGCAGATCGCGGAGATGCGACGGGTGCTGGCCCGCTACGCCGGCGGCCGGCGGGCGGTGCTCCTCTCCTCCCACCTGCTCGCGGAGGTGGAGCAGACCTGCACGCACGTGGTGGTGATGCACAAGGGCGAGGTGGTGGCCGCCGGCACGGTGGCCGACGTGGTGGGCGAGTCGCCGACCGCGGTGCTGGAGGTCACCGACCGGGAGGCCGCCCGCCGCGTGCTGTCGAAGCTTCCCGGGGTACGCGCGACCGGCGGCGACGGTGACCGGCAGCTGGTGGTCGAGGTGGACGGCCGGTCCCGGGCCGAGGTGGTGGCGGCGCTGGTGCACGCCGGCGTGGGCGTCGAGCGGGTGGTGCCGCGGCGCCGGCTGGAGGACGCGTTCCTGGCGCTGGTGGGTGCGGACACCACCGGCAGCGGTGACCGGTGAGCCGACGGGGAGGGCCGGTGGGCACGACGGACGGTGCGGGCACGGCGGTGGACCGGGTGGCCGACCCGGCGCGGGAGGCGGCGGGCACGGGGGCGGCGCCGGGCTACCGGCCCGGCCGCACCCTGAGCGTGGCGGCCGAGTGGCGTCGGCAGGCCGGCCGGCGGCGGACGAAGCTCGCGCTCGGGCTCATGGTGGCGCTCCCGCTGGTCATCCTGGCCGCGTTCGAGGTCGGCGGCGGGGACGACGGCGACGAGCCGACGGGGCGGGGCGGCCGGCTGGGCAGCCTCGTCGACCTGGCCACCACCGGCGGACTCAACTTCGCGCTGTTCACCCTGTTCGTGTCGGCGAGTTTCCTGCTCGTCGTGGTGGTGGCGCTGTTCTTCGGTGACACGGTCGCCTCGGAGGCGAGCTGGGGGTCGTTGCGCTACCTGCTGGCCGCGCCGGTGCCGTGGGGCCGGCTGCTCGCCACCAAGCTCGTGGTGGCCGCCGGCTACAGCGTCGGGGCCGTGCTGCTGCTGGTCGGCACCGCGCTTCTCGCCGGCACCCTGCGGTACGGGTGGGGCCCGCTGCGCAGCGCGGTCTCCGCCGACGTGACCCCCGAGGAGGGCCTGTTGCGGCTGGCGGCGGTGGTGGGCTACCTCGTGGTGACCCTGCTGGTGGTGGCGGGGCTGGCGTTCCTGCTGTCGGTGCTCACCGACGCACCGCTGGGCGCGGTCGGCGGGGCGGTGCTGCTGTACGTCGTGTCCAGCATCCTCGACCAGATCACCGCCCTGGGTGACCTTCGGGCGGTGCTGCCCACGCACTACGCCGACGCGTGGTTCGGGTTGCTGTCCACCCCGGTGGAGACCGGGGACGTGGCCCGGGGCACGGTGTCGGCGCTGCTGTGGACCACCGGGTTCCTGGCGCTGGCGTGGTGGCGCTTCGCGCGCCGCGACGTGCTGTCCTGAGATCGACACCGCCGGCGCCGGACGCGGCCCGACCGCCCGCCGACGTACCCCGACCGCGTGCCGACCCGGCCCGACCACTCCGCCGGCGTGGCGCCCGACCACAGGGTGGAACGGGCGCCGACCGGCGTGGGCGGCCGGACGCCCGTCGGTAGTCTCCGGTGCACGACCGCACCGTGCGGCGGACAACCGAATACCCGTCCTCATCCAGAGGGGTCGAGGGACCGGCCCGATGACGCCCCGGCAACCACCGCGCAGGACTCGACGGCGAGGCCGCGCGCGGCAGGTGCCAAGTCCGGCCCGCTGACGCGGGAAAGATGAGAGGAAGGCCTCGCATGAGCGTGCACACGCCCGTTCCCGTCACCAGCCCCGCCCGTGCCCTGGTCTGTCGCGGCTGCGGCGCCGAGCAGCCGCTGGGCCCGTTCTACGCCTGCCCGGAGTGTTTCGGCCCGCTGGAGGTCGCCTACCACGAGGACGCGTGGCGCGGCCTGTCGCGGGAGGAGATCGCCGCCGGCCCGCAGAACATGTGGCGGTACGCGGCGCTGCTGCCGGTCGGCCAGGACCCGGCCACCCGGGTGACCCTCGACCCGGGGATGACCCCGCTGGTGCCGGCGCCGGCGCTCGCGGCCGAGCTGGGGATGCGCGCCCCGCTGTGGGTCAAGGACGACTCGGCCAACCCGACCCACTCGTTCAAGGACCGGGTGGTGTCGGTGGCGCTGACCGCGGCGCGCGGGTTCGGGTTCACCCGGTACGCCTGCGCCTCCACCGGCAACCTCGCCAACTCGGTGGCCGCCCACGCCGCCCGGGCGGGGGCGGCGTCGGTGGTGTTCGTCCCCGCCGACCTGGAGCCGGGCAAGGTGGTCACCACCGCGGTGTACGGCGGTGAGGTGGTCGCGCTGGACGGCTCCTACGACGACGTCAACCGGCTGTGCAGCGAACTGGTGGACTCCGACGAGTTCGAGGACACCGCGTTCGTCAACGTCAACCTGCGGCCGTTCTACGCCGAGGGGTCGCGCACCCTCGGCTTCGAGGTGGCCGAGCAGCTGGGCTGGCGGATCCCCGCCCAGGTGGTGATCCCGATGGCCAGCGGCGAGCTGCTGACCAAAGTGGACAAAGCCTTCGTGGACCTGGTGGCGGCCGGGCTCGCGGTCGCCCCGGAGGGCGGTTGGCGCGTGTTCGGCGCGCAGGCGGCAGGCTGCGCCCCGATCGTCGCCGCCCTGGAGGCCGGGGCCGACGAGGTCACGCCGGTGAAGCCGACCGGCGTCGCCAAGTCGCTCAACATCGGCGACCCCGCCGCCGGGCGGTTCGCGCTGGAGGTGGTACGCCGGACCGGCGGCTGGATGGCCGCGGTGGACGACGACGCGATCCGGGACGGCATCCGGCTGCTCGCGCGTACCACGGGGATCTTCGGGGAGACCGCCGGCGGGGTGACGGTGGCGGCGTTGTCCACGCTGCTCGCCGCCGGCCGGCTGGACCCGGACGCGGAGACGGTGGTGTTCAACACCGGGGAGGGCCTCAAGACGCTGGACGCGCTCGCGCAGCTGGTCGGGCCGACCCGGCGGGCGGCGCCGAACCTGCGCGCACTGCGCGCCAGCGGCCTGCTCGGCTGACGAAACCACTCGTCAGGGGTATTGACGGTCGATGCCGGACACGCGGAGCATTGCGGGTGCGGGAGGGCGTTTCGCCGCAGGTCCCGGGCGAGCTTGGTGGCGAGCCGGGTGACCGGCCCCCGGGGACGGGAGCTCGGGCATCCCACCGGGAACCCTGCCCGGCGCGTACGCGTCGTGCGGACGTCCTCCCGACCACGTGGGCGCCGACGCCGTCGTCAGTCGGCGGCCGAAGGTGCGGCGGCCTGGTCCTCCCGGTCGACGTCCGGCAGCAGGGCGCAGAACAGCGAGTAGGGCCTGCCCTCCGGGGTGCGGGGCCGTGCGGCGAGCTCGTCGAACAGGCTGGCCAGTCGGGTCTGGAGCTCCCGGTACTCCTGCGGGGTCAGCCACAGGCCGAGCCGGACCACCCTGACGCTGGCCGGGTCGCGGACGCGCTCGTACTCGCCCAGCAGCGACTCGAAGAGCGCCGGGGTGCTGGCCGTCGTGTCGAGCCACCACGACTTGCGGGTGGCCAGGTACGGCACTTCGCGCGAGCCGCGGGGGCCGCGGCGGGGCGGTTGCGGGACGAGGAAGCCGGTGCGCACGAGCGTACGCACGTGGTGCAGGACGGTGGCCGGGTTGGCGCCGAGCCGGTCGGCGATCTCCTTGTTGGTGCGCGGCTGGTCCAGGCACAGCCGGAGGATCCGCAGCCGCACCGCGGAGGCCAGCGCCCGGGCCTCCTCCTCGGTGGCAGGGCGGCGCCCCGGCGGCACCGCGTCCGGCCCGGGGGGCTGCGCCGGTCCCGGCGGCGGTGCCGGTCCCGTCGATGTGGCTGTCACAACGCCCAAGATACCGGTTGACTTTTCCCAATCAGGACGTCATAGTGACGTCCGTGCGACTGCAAGTTCGCCTCGGTCTGCTGCGCGACCACGACTACCGCCAGCTCTTCGCCGCCACCACCGTCGCCCAGGTCGGCGTCCACGTCACCCGTCTCGCCATCCCCCTGATCGCCGTCGTCGCCCTTGAGGCCACACCGTTCGAGGTGGGGGTCCTCGGCGCCGTCACCATGGCCCCCTTCCTGCTGGTCGGCCTGCCCGCCGGCGCCTGGGTGGACCGGATGCGCCGCCGTCACGTCCTCATCGTCGGCGACCTCGGGCGGGCGGCGCTGTTCGCCAGCATCCCGGTGGCGTGGTGGCTGGACGCCCTGACCATCTGGCAGCTGTACGCGGTGGCGTTCGGCGTCGGGGTCCTCACCGTCTTCTTCGACGTCGCGTACCAGTCCTACCTGCCCGGGCTGGTCGGCCGCGAGCGGCTGGTGGAGGGCAACTCCCTGCTGGAGGGGGTGCGGGGGGTCGCCGAACTCGGCGGGCCCGCGCTCGCCGGGCACATCGTGAAGCTGCTCACCGCGCCGGTCGCCCTGCTCGTCGACGCGGTGGCGATGGCCGCCTCCGCGCTGTTCGTGACCCGCATCCGCAAACCGGAGCCGAAGCCCGTCCGGCAGCCCGGTGCCCGCCTCTCCCACGAGATCCGCGAAGGGCTGCGGTTCGTGCTCGGCCACCGGCTGCTGCGCGCGATCGTCGCCTGCACCGCGCTGTCGAACCTGTTCCACTCCGCGTACGGCGCGATGGTGATCCTCTACCTGGAGCGCGGCCTGGGCCTCGACGCCGGCACCATCGGCGTGGTCTTCTCCGTCAGCGGCGTCGGCGGGCTGCTCGGGGCCGCGATGGCGCGGCGGTTGGCGGACCGGATCGGCCCCGGGCCGCTGCTGTGGCTGTCCATGCTGATCGCCTCGCCCTCCACCCTGCTGCTGCCGCTGGTCGCCGCACCCGGGTGGCGGCTGTGGGTGGCCGCGGCCGGGATGGCGGTGTTCGGCTTCGCGGTGGTCGTCT
This sequence comes from uncultured Micromonosporaceae bacterium, assembly GCA_964608245.1. Taxonomy (GTDB): domain Bacteria; phylum Actinomycetota; class Actinomycetes; order Mycobacteriales; family Micromonosporaceae; genus Natronosporangium. Next base: position 2,731 of record CAZSNW010000049.1, on the reverse strand, counting down.
ACAACGTCACCCAGGTGAGCTTCCGGCAGGCCATCACGCCCGACCGGCTGCTCGGGCGGATGAACGCCACGGTCCGGTTCCTCGTCTGGGGCGTGATGCCGATCGGCAGCTTCCTCGGCGGCGTGCTCGGCGCCGCGGTCGGGGTGCGGACCACCCTGGTCGTCACCGCCGCCGCCACGTGCCTCGGTTTCCTGCCGATCTTCCTCTCCCCGCTGCGTACCATGCGCACCCTGCCGACCGCCCCGCCCGAACCCGGGACCACGTCGGGCGGCGAGCTGCCGGGGCCGGACGGCGCCGCGCCGGAACCGGTCGCCGCCGACACCGACGGTGACCGGCCCGCGCCGGCCGCCGCCCCCGCCGACCACCGGCAGGTGGAACCCGTGGTCACCGCGCCACCGGCGTACCGACCTCGCACTGGAGCCGACGGGCCCGAGGCGGCATGATGGGGCCCATGACGGAGAACCCCTACCACGCCAGGCACGCCGAGACCCTCACCAGGGCGCTCGAGGCGATCGCCACCCGCGACTACTGGTCGCCGTACCCGGAGTCCCCGAGCAAGAAGATCTACGGGGAGACCGCCGCCGACGAGGGGAAGGCCGCGTTCGAGTCGTACATCGGCAACGCCTTCCCGCTCGACCAGCCGGGTGAGCAGGTGGCGACCGAGCGCAGCCCGTTCGGGATCCGGCTCGACGTCACCTACCCGTGCACCGACCCGGACACCCTGATCACGCGGGCGCAGGCGGCGATGCCGGCGTGGCGGGACGCCGGACCGGCGGAGCGGGCCGGGGTGTGCATCGAGATCCTCTCGCGGCTGCACTCCCACGCCTTCGAGCTCGCCCACGCGGTGCACGCCACCACCGGGCAGGGGTTCGTCATGGCGTTCCAGGCCGGCGGGCCGCACGCGCTCGACCGGGGCCTGGAGGCGGTGGCGTACGCGTACGCCGAGCAGACCCGGCACCCGGCGACCGCCGAGTGGACCAAGCCGGGTCGGGACGAGCCGCTGCGGATGCGCAAGACCTACCACGTGGTGCCGCGCGGCGTCGCCCTGGTGATCTGCTGCGTGACGTTCCCGACCTGGAACGGCTACCCGGGGATGTTCGCGTCGCTCGCCTGCGGCAACCCGGTCATCGTCAAGCCGCACCCGCGGGCGGTGCTGCCGCTGGCGGTCACCGTGCGGTACGCCCGCGAGGTGCTCGCCGAGGCCGGGTACGACCCCAACCTGGTGCAGCTCGCGGTGGATGCCCCGGGCGGTCGGGTGGCGGCCGAACTCGCGATGCGGCCCGAGGTGAAGATCATCGACTTCACCGGCTCGCCCGCGTTCGGCAACTGGCTGGAGGAGAACGCCCGGCACGCCGAGGTCTTCACCGAGAAGGCCGGGGTCAACACGATCATCGTCGACTCCACCGACGACTTCGCCGGCATGTGCCGCAACCTGGCGTACTCGCTGAGCCTCTACAGCGGACAGATGTGCACCACGCCGCAGAACATCTTCGTGCCGGCCGGCGGGATCGACACCGACCAGGGGCACAAGTCGTTCGACGAGGTCGCGACCGGCATCGCCGACGCGGTACGCGCCCTGGTGCTGGCCGACCCGGCGCGGGGGGTGGAGCTGACCGGTGCGATCGCCCTCGACGAGACCGTGGCGCGGATCGCCGCTGCGCGCGACCACGGCACGGTGGTGCTCGACTCGCAGCAGCTGAAGCACCCGACGTACCCCGACGCGGTGGTGCACTCGCCGCTCATCCTGTCCCAGACCGCCGACCGCTCCGACATGTTCGACCGCGAGTGGTTCGGGCCGATCTCGTTCATCGTCGCCACGGAGTCCACCGCGCAGAGCCTGGAGCTGTTCCGGCGGATCGTCGGTGAGAAGGGTGCGCTGACCGCCTCGGTGTACTCGACCTCCGAGGAGGTGCTCGCCGCCACCGAGCAGGCGGCGATCGACGTCGGGGTGAGCCTGTCGTGCAACCTGACCGGCGGGGTGTTCGTCAACCAGACCGCGGCGTTCTCCGACTTCCACTCCACCGGCGCGAACGCGGCGGCGAACGCGGCCCTGACCGACGGGGCGTTCGTGGCCAAGCGGTTCCGGATCGTGCAGTCGCGTCGCCACGTCTGACCGGCGGCACCTGACGAGCCGAGGTGCGGGCGCCGCCCGGTCGGGCGGCGCCCGCACACGTGTGCACCGCCGCCGGGCCCCGACCGGCGCCCTCCTCGCGACAACTGCGGCGAAGTTGTCGTCTCAACGCCGTTTCCGGCGACAACGTCGCCGCAGTTGCCGCGCAGCGACGTTCGCGTAGCGCGTACCGGTCGACCGCGCCCGTGTCGTGCGGCTGGCCTGCGGACGACCACCGGGTGCGGTAGCGTGGCGGAACAGGCCCCCGGAACGATGCGGGGAAGCCGCCCTAAGGAAATGAGGTAAGTACGTCGTGGCACGTGGCACGGTCAAGTGGTTCAACAGCGAGAAGGGCTACGGCTTCATCGCTGTCGACGGCGGGCAGGACGTCTTCGTCCACTTCTCGTCGATCGAGATGGACGGCTACAAGTCGTTGGAGGACGGCCAGCGGGTCGAGTTCGAGATCACGCAGGGTCAGAAGGGTCCGCAGGCCGACCGGGTGCGGGTCCTCGCCGACGGCTGAGCGTCAGCCGACTCCCGGCACCCGTCGATATCACGTCGTAGACGTTGAGCAACCGGTGGCCGGCGGCGGGCCGGAACGGCCCGCCGCCGGCCACCGGC
>CAZSNW010000048.1:0-14807 GCA_964608245.1 uncultured Micromonosporaceae bacterium | reverse complement strand
TCACGCCCGAGCAGGTCGACTTCGTCGCCGAGGCGGTCCGGCTGCTCGTCGCCGAACTCGGCGACCTGCCGCTGATCGGCTTCGCCGGCGCGCCGTTCACGCTCGCCAGCTACCTGGTGGAGGGCGGGCCGTCGCGTACCCACGCGACCACCAAGGCCCTGATGTACGGCGAACCTGAGCTCTGGCACGCGCTGTGCGAGCGGCTGGCGGAGATCACCGCCGAGTTCCTGCGGGTGCAGGTGGCCGCCGGAGCCGCCGCGGTGCAGCTGTTCGACTCGTGGGTGGGTGCGCTGTCCGAGGCCGACTACCGGCGGTACGTGCTGCCGCACACCGCCCGGGTACTGGGGGCGCTGGCCGACACCGGCGTACCCCGGATCCACTTCGGGGTCGGCACCGGGCACCTGCTCGCGGCCATGGCCGAGGCGGGCTGCGAGGCGGTGGGAGTGGACTGGCGGACCCCGCTGGACGCGGCGGCGGCCCGGGTCGGCGGCCGGGCGGTCCAGGGCAACCTCGACCCGTGCGCCCTGCTCGCCCCTTGGGAGGTGGTGGAGACGGAGGTACGCCGGGTGCTGGCCGAGGGCGCGTCCGCGCCCGGGCACGTGTTCAACCTCGGCCACGGGGTGCTGCCGCAGACGGACCCGGGCGTGCTCACCCGGGTGGTCGAGCTGGTCCACCGGGAGAGCGCGCGATGAGCACGGACGTCTCCGTCGGCCGCCCGCCCGCGGTGGCGGTGGTGGGCGCCGGGGTGACGGGGATCGCCGCGGCGCTGCGGTTGCGCGACCTGCTGGGACCCGCGGCGCGGATCACCGTGTTCGAGGCGGCGGGCAGGCCGGGCGGGAAGCTGCGCACCGGCGAGGTGGCGGGACGGCGCTGCGAACTGGGCGCCGAGGCGTTCCTGACCCGCGCCCCGGGCGGGGGCGAGTCCGCGGTGGTGGCGCTCGCCCGACGGTTCGACCTCCCGCTCGTCCACCCCGCTCCGGTGTCACCCGGGCTGTACGTCGACGGCGCGCTGCGCGACCTGCCCGGCGGCACCCTGTTCGGCATCCCGGCTGACCCGGCCGCGGTGGCCGAGGTCGCCCCGGTGGACACCGGCCGCGACCGGGACTCCGGTCGGCCGCTGCTCGCACCCGGCGAGGACGTGGCGGTGGGGGCGCTGGTCCGCGCCCGGCTCGGCGACGCGGTCTGTGACCGGCTGGTCGACCCGCTGCTCGGCGGGGTGTACGCCGGGCGGGCCGACACCCTGTCGCTGCGCGCCACCATGCCGAACCTCGCCGCCGCCTGCGAGCGCGCCACCACCCTGCGGGAGGCGGTCCGCCTGGCGCTCGCCGGTGGCCGCCCCGGCGGTGCCGGCACCTCGGCTGCCCGCGACCGGGCCGGGGAGAACGGCCGGCCTGCGGACGGCGGCCGGCCGGCGGGCGGAGCTGAGCGGCCGGCGGGCGGGGGAGGCGACCGGGCGGCCGCCGGCGCCCGGATCTTCGCCACCGTCGAGACCGGCCTCGACCGGCTCGTTGACGCCATGGTCACCGCCGCCGGGGCGGAGCTGCGGCTCGGCACCCCGGTGCGCGTCCTACGAGCCGCCCCGGACGGCCGCTGGCAGCTGCTGGCGGGAAGGGCCGACCAACCGGAGACCGTGGAGGTCGACGGCGTGGTGCTCGCGGTGCCCGCCCCGGTGGCGGTGCGGCTGCTGACCGGACCGGCGCCGGAGGCCGCCGACCGGCTGGCCGGCCTGAGCTACGCCAGCCTGGCGCTGGTCACCCTCGCGCTGCCCGACGTCCGCCTGCCGGAGCGCTCCGGCTTCCTGGTGCCGGCCACCGAGGGCCTGACCATCAAGGCGGCGACGTTCTTCACCCGCAAGTGGCCCCACCTGGCCGCGGTCGGCGCCCCGGCGCTGGTACGGCTGTCGGTCGGCCGGCACGGCGACGTCGGACCGTTGGGGCTGTCCGACCCGGCGCTGATCGAGGTGGCGCACCGGGAGCTCGCCACCGTCCTCGACACCCGGGTGCCGGCGCCGCTCGCCGCCCGGGTCGACCGGTGGGGCGGGGCGCTACCGCAGTACCCGCCCGGCCACCCGGAGGCGGTCGCCGCCGCCCGCGCCGCGCTGCCGCCGCGGCTGTACCTCGCCGGCGCCGGCTACGACGGGGTGGGCGTACCCGCGTGCGTACGTTCAGGCCAGACCGCGGCGGAAGGCCTGGTAGCCGACCTGGGACAATGAGGGCATGAGCGAGCAAACCGAGGTCACCGTCCCCGACGCCGCCCGGCTGCGGGAGCTGAACGACACCATCCGCTACACCATGTGGTCGGTGTTCCGGGTGGCCGAGCCGCTGCCGACGGACCGTGAGCCGCTGGCCGCCGAGGCGCGGCAGCTTCTGTCCGAACTGGATGCCAAGGACGTCACGGTCCGCGGCACCTACGACCTGTCCGGGATGCGGGCCGACGCCGACCTGATGGTGTGGTGGCACGCCCCGTCCGTGGACGCGCTGCAGGACGCGTACGCCCGTCTGCGGCGCACCGCCCTGGGGCGGCACCTCGCCCCGGTGTGGTCGGCGGCCGGGCTGCACCGGCCGGCGGAGTTCAACCGCAGCCACGTCCCGGCGTTCCTGGCCGGGGAGGAGCCGCGCGCGTACATCTGCGTCTACCCGTTCGTCCGCTCCTACGAGTGGTACCTGCTGCCGGCGTCGGAGCGGCGGGAGATGCTCGCCGAGCACGGCCGGATGGGTCGCGACTACCCCGACGTCCGCGCGAACACCGTGGCGTCGTTCGGGCTGAACGACTACGAGTGGATCCTGGCGTTCGAGGCCGACGAGCTGCACCGGATCGTGGACCTCATCCGGCACCTGCGCGGCTCGACCGCCCGCCGGCACGTCCGGGAGGAGGTGCCGTTCTACACCGGGCGGCGTCGGGACGTGGGCGAGATCGTCGCCGTGCTTCCCTGACGCGCGTGCGGCTCCGAACCACGTACGGCTCTGGACGCGTGCCGTCCTGAGCCGCGCCCGCCGTCAGCCGGAGCGCTCCCCGAGGGGAGCGCCTTCGGTCGGGCCGGCCTGGGTCGGGGCCGACGGTGCCGGGCGGTACATCGGCACGTGCGGGATGCCGTCGTCGAGGTACTCCGGCCCGACCACCTGGTAGCCGTACCGCTGGTAGAAGCCGGCCAGGTGGGCCTGGGCCGCCAGCACCGAGGGCCGGTCGCCCACCTCCGCCACCGCCGCGGCCATCAGCCGGCCACCCAGGCCGCGGCGGCGGTGCGTGGCCGCCACCACCACCCGGCCCACCCGGGCGGAGCCGTCCGGTTCGGCGAGCACCCGCAGGTAGCCGACCGGGACGCCGTCCTCGGCCAGCCACAGGTGCCGGGTGGCCGGCTCGAGGTCACGGCCGTCCAGGTCGGGGTAGGCCGCGCGCTGCTCCACGACGAACACGTCGACCCGTAGCTTCAGCAGCGCGTACAGGGTGGCCGCATTGAGTTCGGTGAAGCTCGCGGAATGCAGCGTGAGGCGCTCCGGCACGCGGCCATGGTAGGTGGCGGCCGCAGGCGGTCAGCCGGGGTGCACCCCCACCGTGTCGCGCAGCTGAGGCCCCTGCTCGGTGTCGACCGCGCGGGCGCAGTGGGCGCAGCAGAAGATCCGGTCGGAGACCTCCACCCCGTGGCCGATGATCCGCATGCCGCAGTGGCCGCAGATCGGGGCGAGCCGGTGGATCGCGCACTCGAACGAGTCGAACGTGTAGGTGTCGCCGCTGGCCGTGGTGACCTGGAACGCCCTCCAGTAGTCGTTGCCGCACACGTCACAGATCGCCATGATCGCCCCCTCACCTCATCGTCCGCCCCATGATGTCGTAGTTGCGGTGGAATGTCCGGGCAATGCCGGGTATTCCACCGTGGGCGCCGTGGGCCGGGGTGCGGCTGCGCCCACCACCCGGTCGGGTGCGGTGGCGGGGGTCACTCATCATCGAACCAGCCGTCCGGCACGACGACCGGCTCTCGCCGTGCCGGCGTACCCCTGGAGGTCGAGGTGAAGTTCGGTGTCTCCCTGCTGCCGGTGATCGTCGGCGTCGGGTGTCTCGTGTCGGTCGGCGTCCTGATCTGGGTCCTGGTGACCTACAACAAGCTGGTGCGGCAGCGCAACCAGACCCGGGCCTCCTGGGCGCAGATCGACGTGCAGCTCAAGCGTCGGCACGAGCTGATCCCCAACCTGGTGGAGACGGTCCGCGCGTACGCCCGGCACGAGCAGGAGACGCTCGCGGCGGTGGTGGCGGCCCGGGAGGGTGCGGTCGGCGCAGCCGGCGCCGGGGTCGCCGACCGGGGCCAGGCCGAGCTGACCCTCACCGGGGCGCTCGGCCGCATGATCGCGCTCGCCGAGGCGTACCCGGATCTGAAGGCGAGCGAGAACTTCCGGAGCCTGCAGCGGGAGCTGGCCAACACCGAGGACAAGATCGCGTACGCGCGCCAGTTCTACAACAGCGCGGTGCAGACGTTGAGCAACACCATCCACTCGGTGCCGAGCAACCTGGTGGCGCGGCTGTTCGGGTTCACCGCGCCGGAGTATTTCCAGGCCGCCGCGGACGAGCGCGGCTCGGCGCAGGTGCGCTTCTGAGACCGCGGCCGCGGTCACCCGGACCGTTCGGGGTCGCCGTCCGACGGGTCGGCCGGGTCGAGCACCATGCTGACCGAGTTGATGCAGTAGCGGGCGTTCTTGGGGGTGAAGCCCTCCCCGTCGAACCGGTGCCCCAGGTGGGAGTCGCAGCGCGCGCAGCGGACCTCGGTGCGCACCATGCCGTAGGAGCGGTCCTCCAGGTAGCGGACGGCCCCCGGCAGCGCCTCGTCGAACGACGGCCAGCCGCAGTGCGAGTCGAACTTGGTGTCGCTGGCGAACAGCGGCGCCCCGCACGCGCGGCACCGGTAGACCCCGGGCGTGGTGGTGTCGACGTACTCGCCGCTCCAGGGCGGCTCGGTGCCGCCCTGGCGCAGCACCCGGAACTCCTCGGGGCGCAGCAGTACCCGCCACTCGTCCTCGCTCTGGGGCAGCGGCGCGGTCTCGGGCACGGCCGGGCCGTTCCTGTGCTCGCTCATACCCCCCACGGTACGCCGCCCCCGGCGCCGCAACTGCGGCGAAGTTGCCGGTCCCGCCCCCCTGTTCGCGACAACTGCGGCGAAGTTGTCGTCCGGAGCCGCCTTCGGGTGACAACTGCGGCGAAGTTGTCGTCGAAAGGCACCCTCGAGTGACAACTGCGGCGAAGTTGTCGAGGACGAGGGTGCGGTGGCGGCCTAGAGTCGGACCATGGCAGCGCCGGTGGAGGAGTACGAGGTGAGCGGGCGCTCACTGCGCCTCACCAACCCGGACCGGGTCGTCTATCCGGAACGCGGCTTCACCAAGCGGGACGTGTTCCAGTACTACCTGGCGGTGGGGGAGGGCATCCTCCGGGCGCTGCGCGACCGACCCACGACCCTGGAACGCTGGCCGCGCGGCGTGTTCGAGGGAGCCAAGCTCGCCACCCGGCGCGACAGCAGCGGCGACGCCTTCTACCAGAAACGGGTCCCGAAGACCGCGCCCGAGTGGCTGCGCCGCGTGGAGATCACCTTCCCCAGCGGCCGTACCGCCGAGGAGCTCTGCCCGGTCGACCTGGCCCACGTGGCGTGGGCGGCCCAGCAGGGCACCATCGTGTTCCACCCGTGGCCGGTGCGCTGCACCGACGTGGACCGCCCAGACGAGCTACGGCTCGACCTCGACCCGCAGCCGGGCACCGACTTCGCCGACGCGGTGGAGGCCGCCGGCGAGGTGCGCGCCATGCTGGCGGAGCTGGGTGCGGTCGGTTGGCCGAAGACCTCCGGCGGCCGCGGAGTGCACGTCTTCGTCCGCCTCCAGCCACGGTGGACCTTCACCGAGGTACGCCGGGCGGTGATCGCGTTCGGGCGCCGGCTGCAGCAGCGCCGACCGGACCTCGTCACCGTCGCCTGGTGGAAGGAGGAGCGGGGTCGGAAGATCTTCCTCGACTACAACCAGATGGCGCGCGACCGCACCATCGCCTGCGCCTACTCGCTGCGCGCCAACCGGCGGGCCACCGTCTCCACCCCGGTGACCTGGGAGGAGCTCGCCGACTGCGACCCCGACGACTTCCACCTCGGCACGGTGCCGGAGCGGTTCGCGAGGCTCGGCGACCTGCACGCCGGCATCGACGACCACCCGTGGGACATCACCCCGCTGCTGGAGTGGGCGGACGAGGACGAGCGCGACGGTCACGGCGACCTGCCCTACCCGCCCGACCATCCGAAGATGCCGGGGGAGCCCAAGCGGGTGCAGCCGTCCCGGGACGCCGACCGTCGGCGGGCGACCGGCTGACCACCCGCGCAGCCGCCCGCCCGGCAGGTCGACGGCCCCTGCTCACCCGCAGGTCCTGCCGTCCTCCGGTACCTCCAGGTTGACGAGGTACGCCTCGACCACCCGGTCGACGCACAGATGGCCGGGATACGCGGTGTGACCGTTGCCGTGGTAGATGAGCGTCACCCCGACGCCGAGAACCTCGGCGAGCTTCTCCGCCTGCTCGTACGGGGTGGCCGGGTCGCCGGTGGTGCCGACGATCAGGATCGGCGGCGCGCCGACCGCCTTGCCGACCGGGTACGGGTCGGGCGCGGCCGGCCAGCCGGTGCAGGACAGCATGCCCAGCGCCACCGGCCCGCCGAACATCGGCATCTCCGACCGCCACTGCTCGTACAGGTCGAGCACCTGCTCGACCGGGACCTCGTCGCGACGGTCGGCGCAGGTGATCACCTTGTTCGCGTCCCACAGGTTGGAGTAGGTGCCGTCCGGGGAGCGCTCGGCGTAGAGGTCGGCGAGCCAGAAGATCTCGCGCGGGTCCCGGTCGGTCAGCAACCGGTCGATGGCGGCCGCCAGCTGCGGCCAGGCGTCCTCGGCGTAGAGGGCGGCGGCCACCGCGAGGAAGACCCAGCCGACCTCGGCGCGCCGCCCCTCCCAGGTGGCGGGGTTCTCCCGGGCCTCCTCCAGCGCCCGCGTGATCGCTCCGTGCGGGTCGACGAAGATCGGGCAGGAGCTTCGCTCCGTTTCGCACCAGGCGATGAAGTTCTGGTAGGCCCGCTCGAACCCCTCGGCCGTGGCGCGGGTGTCGGTGACGATGTCCACCGACGGGTCGATCGGACCGTCGAGCACCATCGCGCGAATCCGGTCGGGGTACAGGTGGGCGTACACCGCGCCGAGCAGGGTGCCGTACGAGTAGCCCAGGTAGGTCAGCTTCTCCTCACCGAGGGCGGCGCGGATGGCGTCCATGTCCCGCGCGGTCTGGTGGGTCGAGTAGTAGGTGAGCAGGTCGCCGTACTTCTCGTAACACTCTTCGAACTCCCTGACCTGCTCGGCGAGCTCCTCCTCGACGTCCATCCCCTCGAGACCCGGATCAGCACCGAAGCTCTCGTCCAGTTCCTCGTCGGTCGTGCAGCGGACCGGACTGGAGCGCCCGACCCCGCGCGGGTCGAATCCGATCACGTCGAACCGGGTGAACAGCTCGGTGAGGTCCTCGCCGGTCATGGCGAGCAGCGAGAGCAGGACCGCGTGGTCCACACCGGAGGCGCCGGGACCGCCGGGGTTGACCAGCAGGGATCCGATCCGGTCCTCCTGGTCGGGGTGGCGGATCCGCAGCAGCGCGATGTCGAACGTGTCGCCGTCGGGCTCGTCCCAGTTGACCGGGACCTGGATGGTGGCGCAGTCGTAGCGTGCGTCGCGGGTGAGCTGCCGGATCACCGGTCTGGGGAACAGGTCTCCCAGCACCTCCACCGGCGTGTCGGGACACGGTCTCCAGGCGATCGTGCCGGCCTGCTCCCCGGCGAACCGGCCGCCGTACACCGGGCCCCCGGGGGTGCACCCGGTCACGACGAGGGCGACCGCGGCGGCCACGGCCCCCGCGACTCCGGCGCGGCGCCACCACCACCGTCGGCTTCCGGTGTGGACAGTACGCTCAAGCGAAGACACGCCGGAGACGGTAACCTCCCTCCTCAAGCTCGCGTGCCCGGCCCTCTACTGCTGCCCGGCCAGCACGCGGTCGACGTCGAACCGGATCGGCCGCTCCAGCTGCGAGTAGTCGCACGAGCGCGGATCGCGGTCCGGCCGCCAGCGGACGAACTGGGCGGTGTGCCGGAACCGGTCGCCCTCCATGGCGTCGTACGCCACCTCGACCACGAGCTCCGGTCGCAGCGGCTCCCACTCCAGCGTCTTGCCGGCGCTCCAGCGGCTGACCGCGCCGGGCATCCGGGTCCCCTCGACCGGGTTGGCCCAGTCGGCCCACGGGTGGCCCTCCAGGGTCTCCACCCGGTAGGGGGCCAGCTCCTCGACCAGCTGCCGACGCCGCGCCGCGGTGAAGCTCGCCGTCACCCCGACGTGCCGCAACCGCCCCTCGTCGTCGTAGAGGCCGAGCAGCAGGGACCCGACCACCCGGCCGGTCTTGTGCCAGCGGAAGCCGGCGACCACGCAGTCGGCGGTCCGCGCGTGCTTGACCTTGTACATGAGCCGCTTGCCCGGCGCGTACGGGATGTCGGGTGGCTTGGCGACCACCCCGTCCAGCCCCGCCCCCTCGAAGATCTCGAACCAGTACCGGGCGGTCGCCGGGTCGGTGGAGGCCGGGGTGAGGTGCACCGGCGGTGCCACTCCCGCCAGCGCCTCCACCAGGCGCTCCCGCCGTCGCCGGAACGGGGCGTCCATGAACGACTCGTCACCCAGCGCGAGCAGGTCGAAGACGACCACGTCGGCGGGCGTACGCTCGGACAGCATCGCCACCCGGGAGGCCGCCGGGTGGATGCGCTGCTGCAGCAGACCGAAGTCGAGCTTCGCGTGCCCGTCCTCGCGGTGGATCACCACCAGCTCGCCATCGACCACCGACCGCTCCGGCAGCTGCCGGCGGACCTGGTCCACCACCTCGGGGAAGTAGCGGGTGAGCGGCCGGCCGCCGCGGCTGGTCAGCACCACCTCGTCGCCGTCCCGGAAGATCAGGCAGCGGAAGCCGTCCCACTTCGGCTCGTAGGTCATCCCCTCGCCGACCGGGATCTCGGGCACGCTGCGGGACAGCATCGGCTCCACCGGCGGCATGACGACGAGGTCCACGGCGCCAGTCAACCACGCGGGCGTGACAGGCGCCGGGCGTTACGCAGGAGCGTCAGTATGCAGGAGCGTCAGTATGTGGCGAAGGAGCGCAGCGGCATCCGCGGGCCGTACCGGGGTGCGGCGACCCCGGCGGCGGCGAGCAGCGCGCACACCCGGCCCCGGTGGCCGGCGAACGGCGCCAGCAGCTCCAGCATCCGGGCGTCGTCGCCGCGCGGCTCGCCCGCCAGCGCCCAGGCCACGGTGTTGGGGATGTGGTAGTCGCCGACGCTGACCACGTCCGGGTCGCCGTGGACCACCCGGACCACCTCGGCGGCGGTCCACGGGCCGATGCCCGGCAGCGCGACCAGCCGGGCGCTGGTGGTCGCCGCGTCCGGGCAGCGCTGCAGCCGCGGCGCCTCGGCCGCACCCCGCCGCAGCGTGTCGGCCCGCCGCTGCTCCAGCCCCAGTGGGTGGAACACCCAGTAGGGCGAGCCGGCCACCGCCTCCGGTTCCGGCGGCAGCAGCAGCCGCGGCATGGCCTCCCGCGGGCCGGGGGCCGGCTCGCCGAAGTGGCGGACGATCGCCGCGTACGCCCGGTACGCCTCCTTGCCGGTGACCTTCTGCTCGCACACCGCGCGCAGCAGCGCCGGGAACACCAGCCCGGTGGCGGGCATCCGCAGGCCGCTGAACTCGCGGGCGAGCCGTTCGACCAGCGGGTGGGCGGCGGCGAGGTCGGCGAACCCGGTCAGGTCGTCCCGCAGTCCGGCGGCCGCGTCGGCGCGCTCCACCAGCCAGTCGGCGCCCGGCCCCCAGCCGGCGGCCACCAGTGAGGCCCCGTCCCGCCACAGCGCCAGGGTGGCCGGGCCCTCCGGGGTGCGGGTCGCCCACCAGAAGCGGCCGTCGACGATGCGCGCGCACGGGTCGTACCGGCTGAAGCACAGCGCCCGCACCGTGCCGAGCAGGTCGTAGGGCTCAGGCACCGGCATCCGCCTGGTCACCGACGCATCCATCGCCGCCACCCTAGCCGCCTGGGCGGACACCACCACCTTGCGGCGCCACCGGCCCCGGGTGGACCCGCGCCGCGAGGGTCCAACGGCGCATCCGGTCGGGGCCGAACGGCCCTGCCCGCCCCGCCCCACGCGGGACGAGGATCGACGGCAGAGGAGTCCCGGCACCGGTGAGGTGAGGTGGATGACCGAACGGCGGGTGCGTACGCGGTGGCTCACGCAGGACGGTGGTCCCGACCGGCTGGCGATGGAGTGTCTGGCCGCCGCGACCGCGGCCCCGTCGATCCACAACACCCAACCGTGGCTGTTCCACCTGCGCCCGAACGGGGTCGACGTCTCGGTCGACCCGGACCGGCAGCTCACGGTGATCGACCTCGCCGGGCGGGAGCAGTTCATCAGCGTCGGGGCGGCCCTGTTCAACCTTCGGGTGGCGATGGTGGCGGGCGGCCGGATGCCGGTGTGCACCCTGCTGCCGGAGGGTCCGTACGGCCCGGCCGCCCGCGTCGCACCCGGCGCCCCGGTCACCGTGACCCCCGCGGTACGCGCGTTGTCCTGGGCGGTGACCCGCCGGCGCAGCAACCGGGGACCGTTCCGGGACCAGCCGGTGTCGGCGCGGGCCCGGGCCGCGCTGTGCGAGGCGGCCCGGCGGGAGGGCGCGCTGCTCCGGTTCGCCGACCCGGCCACCCGTACGCGGGTGCTGGAGCTGGCCCGCGTCGCCGAGCGCCGGTGGGCCGCGGACCGCGCGTACCGCGCGGAACTGGCCTACTGGGTGGGGGAGCGGGGCGGCCGCCGCGACGGGGTGCCCACCGCGGCGCTGGGTCCCCGCCCGACCGGCGACCAGGTGCCGCTGCGGGACCTGGGTCTGCACGTGGCGGCGGTACGGCCCCGGGTCCGGTTCGAGGAGGCGCCCACGCTCGCCGTCCTCTACACCGGCGACAACCTGCGCCACTGGCTGATCGCCGGGCAGGCCCTGCAGCGGGTGCTGCTCACCGCCACCGTGTGGGGGCTGGCGACCACGCTGATGACCCACCCGTTGGAGGTGCCGTCACTGCGGCAGCGGCTCGACGACCTGCGGACCGGCTGGCCGGCGCAGGTGATCATCCGGTTCGGGTACGCGTGCCGCCCGGCCGCACCGTCGCCCCGGCTGCCGTGGACCGCGCGGCTGGTCGAGCGCGCCCCGGTCGGCTGAGCGTGTCGGCTACCGTCCGGTGGCGGCGAGCCGCATCAGGGTGCGGTGCAGCAGCCGGCCGTCCCCGAGCAGGGCACGCAGCCGCTGCTCCAGCCCGCCGATCGGCACCAGGTTCTGCGGGGCCCGGGCGTCCTTGTACGCCCGGGCGGCGAACCGGGGCAGGGTGACGGTGGACAGGTCCGCCAGCGCCACCGCCGCCCGCGGCGACAGGTCGGCGCCGCACTCCACCCGCGCCAGCCCGGACCACGGGGCGCCCGAGCCGCCGGGCAGCCGCAGGTACCACGTGTAGCAGGGCCAGCGGGTGCCCAGCCGGAACACCGGGCTGCGCTGCCAGGGCGCGAGCGCCGTCACCACCGCGGTCAGCGGGTGCGGCAGGTAGCGCCGGTGGTGGGTCTTCACGTAGCCGACCGTCGACTCCAGGCCGGTACGCCCGCGCAGCGGGCCGTCGATCACCAGCAGGGCGGACGGGTCGGCCGCCTCCGCCCGCGCCTTGGCGGCCACCTCCTTCTCCAGGTCCGCCAGGGCCGCCTGGGCGGCGGCCGACAGCTGCGGCACCTCGTCGGACTTCACCTGGTGGACCCGGTAGTGCACCGGCGGCGTCCCCAGGTCGGTGGCGGTGGGGCTGGCGGTGAACAGCCCGCGTTCGACCCGCGGGTCGCCGGCCAGCTCCGCCCGGCCCCGGCGCAGGTCGCAGCGCACCACCCCGGCCGCGTAGGACACGGCGAGCCCCGGCCAGGAGCCGCCGTCGTCCTCCTGCGCGTACACCACCGCGTCGGTACGCCGGACCCCGTCGACCATGAGCACGGTGTCCGGGGCGCGCAGGTCGGGCGGGGCGGACACCGGTGCCCAGGCGGCCGCCGGCACCTCGACGTCCGCGTCGAGTTCCGCGGTGCTCGTCTCGGCGGGACCGCCGCCGTCGACGTCGCCGTCGGCGGCGGCAGCCGCGTACGACGGGTCCCACGACTCCACGAAGTAGCGCATCAGAACCCCGTCCTGGTCACCCGCGCGCTGCGGGCGTCCTTGGTCACCTCGAAGCGGACCGGGATCCGCTCGGCGAGCGCGGGCACGTGCGTGACCACCCCGACCATCCGGTCGCCGCGGGCGGCCAGGTTCTCCAGGGTGGCCGCCACCGTCTCCAGGGTGGCCGCGTCCAGGGTGCCGAACCCCTCGTCCAGCATGATCGACTCCAGGCTGGCCGCGGCGGTGGACATGCCGGCGATCTGCTCGGAGAGCGCCAGCGCCAGCGCCAGCGACGCCTGGAACGTCTCCCCGCCGGAGAGGGTGCGCACGCTGCGGCGCAGCCCGGCGTCGTGGTGGTCGACCACGTAGAACTCCCGGTCGACGTGCACCAGGTCGTACTGGCCGTCGGAGAGGTCGCGCAGGATCGCCGAGGCGCCGGCGACCAGCCGGTCCAGCGCCTCGGCGAGCAGCCACGCCTCGAAGTTGTTGGCCCGCAGGTGGGTGGCGAGCGCCCGGGCCACCTGGGCGGACTTCTCGTGCCCGGCCCGCTCGGCGGCGATCCGCTCCGCCTGGCGACGCAGGTCGAGCAGCTTCTCGTGCTCGGCGCGGGCACGTTCGGCGGCCACGCCCGCGGCGGCGGCCAGGTCGCCGTCGGCCACCGGCGGGGTGACCCCGGCGGCGGTGAACAGCGCGGTGATCCGGTCGCGGACCGCCCGCCGCGCAGCCTCGGCCGCGGTCACCGCCTCGACGTCCCGTTCCCGCGCCGCCCGCAGCTCCGCGGCGCGGGCGGCGGCCCAGTCGGCGAACGCGGTCCACGCCGCGGCCAGGTCCGCCCGGTCGGGCGTGGGCGGGGCGAGCGCGGCCAGCGCGTCCCGGGCGGTGTCGAACGCCAGCCAGCCGTCGCGCAGCCCGCGGTCGGCCGCCGCGGCCTGTGCCTGGGCCCGCCGGTACGCCTCCCGGGCGGCCCGGACGGCGCCGCCCGCCTCGGCCAGCCGCCGCTCCACCTCGGCGACCGCGGCCAGCTCGGCGGCGAGCGCCTCGGGACCGGGCGCGTCGGCCAAGCGTTTATCCAATTCGGACAATTCGGCGGCGAGGGTCTCCAGGCGGGCCTCGACCGTGGCCAGGGCACGCTCCCGCGCCCGCAGCGCCTCGGTGTGCGTCTGCACCGCGGCCTTCGCCGCGTCGGCCGCGGCGCGCGCGGCCTCGCCCTCGGCCCGGGCCCGGGCCACCGCGGAGGTCTCCGGTACCGGGGGCGGGTCGGCCACCGGTTGCGCGCACACCGGGCAGGGTTCGCCGGCGACCAGGTGGGCGCGCAGCGCCAGCGCCCGCTCCTGCTGCTGGGCCGCGGTGTACGCGTCGCGGGCCCGCTGCAGCGCCTCGTCGGCGTCGGCCGCGGCGCGCTCGGCCTCGGCGAGCGCGGCGGCGGCCCGGTCGCGGTCGGCGCGCGCCTGCGCCGCCTCGGCGACCAGGTGCTCCCGTTGGGCCGCCAGCTGCGCCCGCTTCTCGTGGGCGCGCAGCAGCTCCCGCAGCCGGTCGGCGTCGCCGGCGGCGGCGAGTTCGGCGCGCAGCTTCTCCTCGGCGTCCTCGGCGGCGTCCACCGCCGCTTCGGCGGCGTCGAGCGCCGCCTTCGCCTCGGCCGCGGCCTGCGCGAGCCGGGCCGCCTCCGGCGGCACGGTGACCGCCTCCAGCCGGGCGAGCTGCGCGTCGCGTTCGGCGAGCGCGGTCCGGGCGCGGTCGCACGCGGCGTCGGCCGCGGACAGGTCGGGCAGCGTCGTCTCGACCTGGCGGACCAGTTCCGTGGTGCGGTCCACCGCCTGTTTCGCGGTGGCCAGGGTGGCGTCGTCGACCACCGGCAGGTCGGCCAGCAGCCGGTCGGTGGTGGCCAGCGCCGCCTCGGCCGCCCCGGCCCGGGCGACCGCCTGCTCCCGGATGCGCTCGTAGACGGAGAAGCCGAGCAGGTTGACGAGGATCTGCTGGCGGGTCGCGGGTTTGGCGTGGAGGAACTCGGCGAACTCGCCCTGCGGCAGCACCACGCAGGTGACGAACTGCGCGTACGGCAGTCCGATCACCTCTTCGACGGCGGCGTCCAGTTCGCTGGGGGTGCCGGCGAGCGGCTCGCCGAGGTCCTCCGGGGCGAGCCCGGTGTCGAGCTTGCGCACGTCGAAGCCGTCGGGCATCCGTTCCAGCGCGGCCCGGGTGGTCTTGACCCGGCCGCGGCTGTCCCGCTGCACCACCCGGGTGGCGATGTAGCGGGTGCCGGCCACCTCGAACACCAGCCGCACCCGAGCTTCGTTGACCGAGGGGGCGAGCGCGTTGGCGACCGAGCCGGTGTGGCGCCACCGGGGCGCGGTGCCGTAGAGGGCGAAGCAGATGCCGTCGAGCACCGTGGACTTGCCCGCGCCGGTGGGCCCGACGAGGGCGAAGAAGTCGGCGTCGGTGAAGTCGACGGTGGTCGGTTCCCGGAAGGCCGCGAACCCGGCCATGTCCAACCGCAACGGTCTCATGCGGTGCTCACCTCGTCGTACAGCTCCTCGAACAGGGCGCGCACCGCCGGGTCGTCGTGCCCGCGGGCGGTGAGGT
>CAZSNW010000047.1:9096-15173 GCA_964608245.1 uncultured Micromonosporaceae bacterium | reverse complement strand
GGTACTGCACTGGAGACGGTGTGGGAGAGTAGGACGCCGCCGGACATTCATAACGAACGGCCGCCCGAAAGGGCGGCCGTTCGTGTCGTTCACCGTCTGTGCCCTGGAGGAGCCCTGTGACTCCACCCGACGACCACCTGCCCCGGCGGCAGAACTCCGGCTCTCCCGGTGGCAACCGTCGTCCGGACCGATCGACGGGTCGGCCCGGCCACCGCGCCGCCCGGGGCGGCCGGGGTGAGGAGCACAGGCGCGATCAGGGGCACCGACGGCGCACGGACCGGGACGAGCGGCGCCGGGACGCGGGCGACCGGCGCGGCGGCGGACCGCGGTCACAGGACGCCCCGGTCCGGCCGCGGACCTCTGAGCAGGTCATGCCGCCCCCGGACGCCGACCCGGGCGCACTCGACCGGGAGATCCGTGACGAGCTCCGGTCGCTGCCGCGGGGTGTCGCCGACCGGGTCGCGCGCCACCTGGTGGCGGCCGGACAGCTGCTCGACGAGGACCCCGCGCAGGCCCTGGCGCAGGCGTTGGCGGCCCGGCGGCTGGCCGCCAGGGTGCCGGCGGTCCGCGAGGCGGTCGGCCTCGCCGCGTACCGGGCCGGGGACTGGCAGACGGCCATGGCCGAGCTGCGGACCTACCACCGGATGAGCGGCCGCCACACCCACCTCGCGGCGATCGCCGACTGCGAACGCGCCCTGGGGCGCCCGCAGCGGGCGTTGGACCTGCACCGGACCACACCGGAACTGCCCACGGTGGAGCGCATCGAGCTGCTCATCGTCGCCGCGGGCGCCCGTCTGGACCTCGGCCAGCCGAACGCGGCGCTGGCGATGCTCACCGTGCCCGAGCGCGAGCGGGAGGACACGGTCGGCGCCCGTCTCCGGTACGCGTACGCCGAGGCGCTGCTGGCGGCCGACCGCCGGGAAGAGGCGCGCGAGTGGTTCGTCCGGGCGGCGCAGGCCGACACGGAGGAGGTCACGGACGCCGCCGAGCGGGTGCTGGAGCTCGACGGCGTGGTGATCACGAGCGTCGACGACCAGGAGACCGGCTTCGACGACCCTATGCCGGACGGCGTTCCTGACGGTGCGGCACCCGACACCGGCGGCCCGGCCGACCCGACGGGCCCTGACCTGGCGGCTGATCCGGTCGAGGAGGCGCCGGCAGAGGGTGCGCCGACCGACGACCCGGCACCGGGGGACGCCTCACCCCGCCCGGCAACACCGACCCCGACCACCCCACCACCCGCGGCGACCACCGCCCGGCTCGTGGACGGGTACGACCTGGTGGTGCTCGACCTCGACGGGGTGGTCTACGTCGGCGAGCAGGCGGTGCCCGGCGCGGTGGAGGCGGTCACCCGGCTGCGCAGCGAGGGCGTGCCGGTGGCGTACGCCACCAACAACGCCTCCCGCAGCCGGGAGGAGGTCGCGCAGCTGCTGCAGCGGCTGGGCATCCCCGCCGAACCCGCCGAGGTGGTCACCTCGACGATGATCGCCGGGGAGACCCTGGCGGCCCAGCTGCCCCCCGGCGCACCGGTCCTCGTCATCGGCTCGGCGGCGCTGGCGGCCGAGATTCGCGACAACGGCCTGACCGTGGTCACCACGGCCGAGCCGGTGCCCGCGGCGGTGGTGCAGGGGTACGCGCCGGACGTGGGATGGCCGCAGCTGGCCGAGGCGAGCCTGGCCGTGCGGGCCGGTGCCTGGTGGGTGGCGACCAACACCGACCTCACGCTGCCCAGCCCGCGCGGGCCGCTGCCGGGCAACGGCGCGCTGGTGGCGGCGGTCCAGGCCGCGGTCGGGCGCGGGCCGGACCTGGTGGTGGGCAAGCCGGACCCCGGATTCTTCGCCACCGTGGCGGCCCGGTTCGGAGCCCGCCGGCCACTGGTCGTCGGTGACCGGCTCGACACCGATGTCGCCGGCGCGCGGGCAGCCGGGATGGACAGCCTGCTGGTCCTGACCGGGGTCACCTCCCGCGACCAGGTGGACCTCCGGCCACCCGACCAGCGCCCGACCTACGTGGCCCCGGACCTGACCGCGCTGCTGGCGCCTCCTTCGGGTGTCGCCTGAGACGGGTCGTGCCGACGTCGGCCCGCCCCGTAGGGTGGGCCCCGTTCCGCTGGACCTTCGTCTTCCACTCCGACCGGGCCCGCCTGACGTCGGACCCACCCTGCGCTTCCGCAGCCGACGTGAGGTGACCGCCTCGCTGACGGCTGCCGGCTTCGTCGTCGACGACGTACGCGACGCGCCGGATCGACCCGACCGCGAGATGGTGTTCGTCGCGCGTCGCCTCGACCAGCCGGCGGACCCCGGGCCCGACGCCTCCGCCGGCACGCCGGCAGGCTGACCCGGGCGGGTCACAGCAGCGAGCGCAGCCTCAGCAGGTCCAGCGGGCTGGCGCTCACCGACACCCTGCGGGTGGCCAGCGCCCGGACGAAGTCGAGCTCGCCGTCGATCATGGCGATGAAGTCGTCGCTCGTGGCCGACAGCACGATCCGGGCGTCCGGGTCGTCCTCCTCGGCGACGTCCACCAGCTCGCCGTGTCGCAACCGGCCGCGGAAGGCGATCCCGAGATCGGTCACCCGGCACACCACGGTGCGGTCCCACCGCACCTTCGCGCGTACCTCGTCGGCGTGCTCAGCCAGCCGCTCGGCCAACCGCGCCAGCGCCGCCCGGCACTCCTCCACGCTCGCCACGCCGTCGCTCCGTCCGCCACCGCGTACCGTCCCTGCCCCGTACTGTAGGGAGCGTCGGTGCCGGCAGGTACGTTGGACAGGGTCCGACCAGGAGGGGAACGAACATGCGCGACACCGTCACGGCCGGTCCGGGGCCGACCGTGCCTGACCCGGCTGCGCCGGACACCGGCCACCCCGCGGTCGACGACGCGGTCGCCGCGGTGCAGCGGGTGTCCCACCTGTCGCCCGCCGAGCAGATCCCCGCGTACCAGGCCGCCTTCCGCACGCTGCAGGAGACCCTGGCCAGCGTCGACGTGTGACCCGGACGGCACCGGTGGCCCGCCGCACCCGACTCGACGCCGAGCTGGTCCGCCGTGGGCTGGCCCGGTCCCGGCAGCACGCCGCCGACCTGATCGCCGCCGGCCGGGTCACGGTGCGCGGCGCCCGCGCCCACAAGCCCGCCACCGTGGTGGACCCGGCGGACCCGGTGAGCGTGGCCGCGGACGACGGCGACCGCACCGGGTACGTCTCCCGCGGCGGTGACAAGCTCGCCGGGGCGCTCGCGGTCTTCGGCCCGGACGGGCTCGTGGTGGCCGGCCGCCGGTGTCTGGACGCCGGCGCGTCCACCGGCGGCTTCACCGACGTGCTACTGCGGGCCGGCGCCCGCGAGGTGGTGGCGGTCGACGTGGGCTACGGCCAGCTGGCCTGGCGGTTGCGGACCGACCCTCGGGTGGGGCTGCACGAACGGACCAACGTACGCACCCTCACCCCGGAGACGATCGGCGGGCCGGTGGAACTCACCGTGGCCGACCTGTCCTTCATCTCTCTGCGGCTGGTGCTGCCGGCGCTGGCGGCCTGCACCGAACCGGACGGCGACCTCGTGCTGCTGGTCAAGCCGCAGTTCGAGGTCGGTCGGGGACGGGTGGACCGCGGCGGGGTGGTCCGCGACCCGGCGCTGCGGGCCGAGGCGGTGCTGTCGGTGGCCGACGCGGCCGCGCAGCTCGGGCTCGGCACCCGCGGGGTGACCGCGAGCCCGCTTCCGGGGCCGGCCGGCAACCGCGAGTTCTTCCTGTGGCTGCGCCGGGACGCGCCCGCGGTGGATCCCCCGGTGGTACGCACGGTGGTGGAGGCGGCAGGAGACGTCCCGGACCCGGCGGAGGGGTCATGACGACGCGCACCGCGCTGCTGGTCACCCACACCGGACGGGCGCGCAGCACCGAGCACGCCCGGACGGTGGCGCGTGACCTGCTGCGGTCCGGGTTCACGGTGCGGGTGATCGCCGACGAGGCGGGGCAGCTGGACGTGGCCGGCGTGGTGCCGGTGTCCGGGCCGGACGCCGCCGCCGGGGTGGAGGTGGTGCTCGCCCTGGGTGGCGACGGCACCCTGCTGCGGGCGGCCGAGCTCGCCCGACCCGCCGGCGTGCCGCTGCTCGGCATCAACCTGGGCAAGGTCGGTTTCCTGGCTGAAGTGGAACTCGACGACCTCGACCAGGTGGTGGCCGACGTGGTGGCGCGGCGGTACACGGTCGACGAGCGGTTCACCGTCGACGTCACCGCCGAGCACGGCGGCCGGGTGGTGGCCCGCTCGTTCGCCCTCAACGAGGTCAGCGTGGAGAAGGCCGCCCGGGAGCGGATGCTGGAGCTCATGGTGGCGGTCGACGGCCGGCCGCTGTCCCGGTACGGCTGCGACGGCGTGGTGTGCGCCACCCCGACCGGCTCCACCGCGTACGCGTTCTCCGCCGGCGGGCCGGTGGTCTGGCCGGAGGTGGAGGCGATGCTGCTGGTGCCGATCAGCGCCCACGCCCTGTTCAGCCGGCCCCTGGTGATCGCGCCCACCTCCACAGTGGAGATCACTGTGGATCCGTACGCGCCGCTGGCGGTGCTCACCTGCGACGGCCGGCGCAGCTTCGACCTGCCGCCGGCGGCGCGGGTGACGGTGGGGCGGGGTGAGCTGCCGGTACGGGTGGTCCGGCTGCACGACCGTCCGTTCACCGACCGGCTGGTGGCCAAGTTCGGCCTGCCGGTCAACGGCTGGCGGCACAACCAGCGCGACTGACCGGTCCACAGACCGGTGGTGGCAGGCTGGCCAGACGTCGCCGGGGACGACTACTGTCGACTCTTGTGCTGGAGGAGCTTCGGATCACCGGACTCGGGGTCATCGAAGACACCACCCTGCCGCTGAGCAGCGGCATGAACGTCCTCACGGGTGAGACCGGCGCGGGCAAGACCATGGTGGTCACGGGCCTGGGGCTGCTGTTCGGCGGCCGGGCCGACGCCGCCCGGGTCCGGTCCGAGCCGGGACGCGCGGTGGTCGAGGGCCGGCTGCGGCTGTCCGGACCCGCCGCCGAGGCGGTGCACCAACGTGTGGCGGAGGCCGGTGGCGAGGTGGAACCCGACGGCACCGTGCTGCTCAGCCGCGTGGTCACGGCCGAGGGGCGCTCCCGCGGCCACGTGGGCGGCCGGGCGGTGCCGGTCTCGGTGCTGGCCGACGTGGGTGAGCAGGTGGTGGCCGTGCACGGGCAGTCCGACCAGCTGCGCCTGTTGCGGCCGACCGAGCAGCGCGCCGCGCTGGACCGCTACGCCGGTGAGGAGCACGGCAAGCTGCTGGCCCGCTACCGGGAGGTGTACCAGGAGTGGCGGCGGGTCAGCGAACAGCTGGAGGAGCGGCGCCGCACCTCCCACGCCCGGCAGCAGGAGGCGGAGCTGCTGAGGCTGGGACTGGAGGAGATCGCCCGGGTCGACCCGCAGCCGGGGGAGGACGAGGAGCTGCGCGCCGAGGCTCAGCGGCTGGAGCACGCCGAGGGGCTGCGCCAGGCGGCCGCCACCGCGTACCAGGCGGTGGGCGCCGGTGGGGACGACACGCCGGACGCGGTGACGCTGCTGGGCACCGCCCGCCGGGCGCTGGAGGCGCAGGCCGCGGTGGATTCGCGGCTGGCGGCGCTGGCGGAGCGACTGGCGGAGGCGGCCGCCCACGCCGCCGACGTGGCGGTCGAACTCTCCACCTACCTGTCGGACCTGGACGCCGACCCCGACCGGCTGGCCGCCGTCCACGAACGCCGCGCCGTGCTGCGGGCGCTGACCCGCAAGTACGCCGAGGACGTCGACGGGGTGCTCGCCTGGGCCGAGAAGGCGCGGCAACGGCTGGCCGAACTGGACCCCGACGACGCCGCCCTGGCGGAGCTGCAGGCCGAGCACGACCGGCTGGCCGGTGAGGTGGCGCGGCTGGCCGCCCAGCTGACCGCAGCCCGTCGTGGCGCCGCCGACGAGTTCGCCGCCCGGGTCACCGAGGAGTTGACCGGCCTTGCGATGCCGCACGCCCGGATCGAGGTCGCGGTGGAGCCGCGGGCACCGGGGCGGGGCGAGGCCACCCTGACGGTCGACGGTCGCGAGGTCGGGGTAGGGCCGGACGGCGC
>CAZSNW010000047.1:0-9086 GCA_964608245.1 uncultured Micromonosporaceae bacterium | reverse complement strand
AGTTGGGCGCCGGCCCGGACGGGGTGGACGAGGTGGAGTTGCGGCTGGTGGCCCATCCGGGCGCCCCGGCGTTGCCGCTGCAGAAGGGCGCCTCCGGCGGTGAGCTGTCCCGGGTGATGCTGGCGATCGAGGTCGTGTTCGCGGGCGCCGGCGGCCCGCCCACGCTCGTCTTCGACGAGGTGGACGCCGGTGTCGGCGGCCGCGCCGCGGTGGAGATCGGCCGCCGGCTGGCGAGGTTGGCCCGCAACCACCAGGTGCTGGTGGTCACCCACCTGCCGCAGGTGGCCGCGTTCGCCGACCGGCACCTGGTGGTGGCCAAGGACTCCGCCGGCGCGGTCACCACCAGCGGGGTGCGGGTGGTGGAGGACACCGAGCGGGCCCGGGAGCTGGCCCGGATGCTCGCCGGACTGCCCGACTCGGACCTGGGGATCGCCCACGCCGAGGAGCTGCTGGCGGTGGCCGCCCGGGAGAAGCGCCAGGCGGCCGGTGGGTCGACCGACTGGCGGCCGGCGGCAGGCGTCGCCCGCACGGGCTGACGACGGGTCGCCGACCGCTCCGCACCGGGGCCGGCGCGACCGACGACACGGCCGGCCGGTCGACGGGCAGGCGGTCGGACGGACGTGCCAGGATGGCACGTGATGCGACTACCGTCACTGCGCCGGTCCCGCACCCTCGAGGCGGGGGTGATCGCCGGCACCGCCCGGGTCGACCGACGGACCAAACGCCTGGTCCGTCGGTTGCGTCCCGGTGACATCGCGGTGATCGACCACGTCGACCTCGACCGGGTGGCGGCCGACGCCCTGGTCAAGGCGGGTGTGGCCGCGGTGCTCAACGCCCAGCCGTCCATCTCCGGCCGTTACCCCAACCTCGGGCCGAAGGTGCTGCTGGAGGCCGGCATCCCGCTGGTGGACGCGCTCGGTGAGGAGCTGCTCGACCGGGTGCGGGAGGGCACCACCGTGCGGATCCGCGGCGACGAGGTGCTCGTCCGTGGCGAGGTGGTGGCCCGCGGGGTGCGGCAGGACATGCAGAAGGTCACCGAGGCCATGCAGGCCGCCCGGGAAGGGCTGTCGGTACAGCTGGAGGCGTTCGCCGCCAACACCATGGAGTACCTCAAGCAGGAGCGTGAGCTGCTGCTGGACGGGGTGGGCGTCCCGGAGATCGAGACCGAGATCGCCGGGCGGCACTGCCTGATCGTGGTGCGCGGCTACGACTACCAGGCCGACCTCGACGTGCTGCGGCCCTACATCCGCGAGTTCAAGCCGGTCCTCATCGGCGTGGACGGCGGCGCCGACGCGCTGGTGGAGGCCGGCTACACCCCCGACCTCATCGTCGGCGACATGGATTCGGTCTCCGACGAGGTGCTCGCCTGCGGCGCCGAGGTGATCGTCCACGCCTACCCGGACGGCCGGGCACCGGGGCTCGCCCGGGTGGAGCGGCTGGGCGTGCCGGCCAAGATCTTCCCGGCCGCCGCCACCAGCGAGGACATCGCCATGCTGCTGGCCGACGAGAAGGGCGCCTCGCTGATCGTGGCGGTCGGCACCCACTGGACCCTGGAGGAGTTCCTCGACAAGGGACGCGGTGGGATGGCCTCCACCCTGCTGACCCGCTTGAAGATCGGCGGGAAGCTGGTCGAACCCAAGGGGGTCAGCCGCCTCTACCAGCAGGGGCTGCCCGGTTCGTCGCTGCTGCTGCTGGTGCTGTCCGCGGTGGCGGCGATGGCCGCCGCGGTGGCGGTATCCACCGCCGGTCGGGCGTTCCTCAGCCTGCTCGCCGAGTGGTGGGACAATCTGGTGTTCCAGCTGCAGCGGCTGTTCTAGCGGCCGCGACCGGAGGGGCTCGTGATCAACTTCCGTTACCACGTGGTGTCGCTGACGGCGGTCTTCCTGTCCCTGGCGGTCGGGCTGGTCCTGGGCAGCACCGTGCTCAACGGTCCCATGCTGGACGCCCTCAACAGCCAGATCAGCACCCTGGGCCAGACCAACCAGCAGCTGCGCGACCAGGTGAGCTTCCTGGAGGCCGAGGCCCGCAAGGAGGAGGAGTTCGCCCGGCAGGCGGCCCCGCTGCTGCTCGACGGCGTGCTCACCGGGCGGACGGTCACGCTGATCGTGCTGCCCGACGCGGAGGAGTACGCCGAGGAGGTGGCCGACCGGCTGGAGATGGCCGGCGCCCAGCGCGGCGGCACGGTGTACGTCACCGAGCGGTTCTTCCAGCCCGGGCACCGGCTCGGCCAGCTGCTCGACCTCGCCCACCACGCCCGTCCGCCGAGCGTGCCCGCGGACGAGCTGCCGGCCAACAGCGACGGGGTGGAGACCTCGGCCGCGCTGCTGGCGCGCGCCCTGTACCTCGAGCAGGCGGTCGAGCAGCCGCTGAACCCGGAGGATCCCGACACCGTCCCGGCGCCGCCCGGCCTGTCGGACGAGGACCGACAGGCGGTGCTGCGGGTCTACGTCGCCAACGAGTACCTGGAGCTGGAGTCGATCCCGGTGGCCCCGGCGGAGATCCTCGTCGTGGTGACCGCGCTGCCGTTCACCGACAACGACGCGGAGGCCAAGAACGACGCGGTGTTCACCATGGTGCAGCAGTTCCAGCTGGCCGGACCGGTGATGGTGGCCGCCGCCGGCCCGTCCGGGGAGGGCAACCTCGTCGCCCGGGTCCGCTCCGATCCGGAGCTGTCGGAGCGCATCTCCACCGTGGACAACATCTCCACCCCGCAGGGTCAGGTGGCGGCCGCCCTCGCGGTGGCCGCCCGCCTGGCGGGGTACGTCGGGCACTACGGCGACGGCAGCGGCGCCGATGCGCTGCTGCCGGAGCGGCTGCGGTGAGCCGGCGCGCCGCCGCCCGGCGACTGGTGCTGGCCGCCGTCGGCGCCGCCCTGGTGCCGCTGGCCTCCCGGCTGCTGCGCCAGCTGCCCGGCGGGACCGGCCCACGGTGGCAGCGGACCAACTTCCGCGGCGCCCCGGTGAGTCTGCAGGGCGGCCCGGCCCTGGCGCTGGCGGCCACCACCACCGCCGCGGTCGGGGCGGCCCGCGCACCGGTCGCCGCGGCGGCGCTGGTGGCCGGGCTCGGTGCCGGCGGTCTCGGGCTCTACGACGACCTGGTCGGCCAGCGGCCGGACCAACAGGCCAAGGGTCTGCACGGCCACCTGGCGGCGCTGCGGCGCGGCCAAGTCACCAGCGGCACGGTGAAGCTGGTCGGCCTGGCCGGCGTCGGACTGGCCGCGGCCGGGCTGTTGGAGGCGTGCCGCCCCGCCGCCGGCCGGCGGCGCAGCCGGGCGGCCACCGCGGCCCGCGTCCTGCTCGGCGCCGGGGTGGTCGCCGGCAGCGCGAACCTGGTCAACCTCCTCGACCTGCGCCCCGGCCGGGCCCTGAAGGTCGGACTGCTCGCCGGAGCGGGGCTCGCCTCCGGCACCGCCGGGTCGGCCGGTGACCTGGTGTCCGGGCCGGTCGGTGCGTGCCTCGGCGCCCTGCCCTCGGACCTCGCCGAACGGACCATGCTCGGCGACAGCGGGGCCAACGCGCTGGGTGCGCTGCTCGGCCTGGCGCTGGCCGCCCGCAGCGGCACCCGCGGCCGCGCCGCCGCCCTCGCCGTCATCAGCCTGCTGACCGTCGCCAGTGAACGGGTCAGCTTCACACGGGTGATCGCGCGTACGCCGGTGCTTCGTGAACTGGACCGGCTCGGGCGACGGCCGGAGGAGCCCACGGACGGCTGAGGTGCGACGCGGCTACCGGATCGCCGGCGCGGCGGCCCTCATCGCCGTGCTGACCGTGGTGTCCCGGGTGGCCGGGTTCGGCCGCACCATGGTGTTCGCGTGGGCGGTCGGGGACACCGACCTGGGCGACACCTACGTGGTCGCCAACACGGTGCCCAACATCATCTTCGAGATCGTCGCCGGCGGGGCGCTCTCGAGCCTGGTGGTGCCGCTGCTGGCACCGGCGATCGTGGCCGGTGACCGGGTCGCGGTCACCCGCACCACGTCGGCCCTGCTCGCCTGGGTGCTGGCCGTGCTGGTGCCGCTCGCCGCGGTGGTCGCCCTGTCCGCCCGGCCGGTCATCACCCTGCTCGCCACCGACCCCGGCCCGGCGCAGATCACCGCCGGCGCCCGCATGCTGCAGGTCTTCGCCCCCCAGCTGCCGTTGTACGGCGTGGCGATCGTGCTCACCGGGGTGCTGCAGGCGCACCGTCGGTTCGCCTGGCCGGTGGTGGCGCCGCTGCTGTCCAGCGTCACGGTCACCACCGCGTACCTGCTGTTCGCCGCGGTGGACCAGCGCGGCGTCGGGGTGGCCGAGGTGACCACCCCGGGTCTGCTGGTGCTGGCGGTCGGCACCACCGCGGGAGTGGTGGTGCTCGCCGGCTGCCTGGTGCCCCCGGTGCTGCGGCTGGGCCTGCGGCCGGCGGCGGCGTGGCGGCTGGACCCCGAGGCGCGCCGCCGGGTGGCCGGCCTGGCGGCGGCCGGCGCGGTGACGCTGGCCACCCAGAACCTGGCGCTGCTGGTGGTGCTGTGGCGGGCGTGGGCCGGCCCGGACGGCTCCAACGTGCTGTTCCTGCTTTCCCAGACGATCTTCCTGGTGCCGTGGGCGGTGCTGGCGGTGCCGCTGGCGACCGCCGCCTACCCGGCGCTGGCCGAGTCGGCCGCCGCCGCCGACCACGCGCGGTACCGGGCGACCCTGTCCGGCACCACCCGGGCCACCGTGCTGCTGTGCCTGCTCGGGGCGGCCGCCATGGTCGCCCTGGCCGGTCCGATGGCCACCGTGCTCGCCGCGGTCATGCCCACCGCCCGCGACTCGGCGGAGCCGCTCGCGGCCGGCATCGCCGGGTTCGCCCCCGGGCTGGTCGGCTACGGCCTGCTCGCGGTCCTGTCCCGGGCCCTGTACGCGCGGGGGGCGACCGGCGCCGCGGCCGGCGCCGCGGCGCTGGGTTGGGCCACGGTGGCGGTGGCCGCGGTGGTGCTGTCGGCCGTGCTGCCCACCGGGGCGCGGGTGCTGGCGCTCACCCTGGCCAACGCGGTGGGCATGACCGTGCTCGGCGGCGCCCTGCTGTACGCGGTGCGTCGGCACGCGGGTCCAGCGGTGCTGGCCGGCACCTCCCGGACCCTGGGCACCGGCGCGGTCGCCGCGGCGGCCGCCGCCACCGCCGGCTGGCTCGTCACCCGGGCGCCGGTGTTCGCCACCCCGACCGCCGGTGTCGCCGGGTGGTCAGGCATGCTGGCCGGTGTCGTCGTCGGTGGAGTGTTCGTCGCGGTCGCGTGGCTGCTCGACCGACGCGACGTGGAGCCGTTGATCGCCGCCGGGTGGCGTCGACTCCGGCGGCACCGGCGAGAGGCGGGTAGGTGACGGGGTCGTGACCAGTCCGAAGGCGGCGCCGTCGACGGGCACCGGCGTGCCCTGGCGGGGCCGGCTGGCGCTGGTGGTGGCCGGCACCACCGGCGGTATCGGGTCCCACGTGGCCGACGTGGCCCGGCGCCTGGGCGCCGACGGGGTGTCGGTGACCGTGTTCGGGCCGGCGGCCACCAACCAGCGGTTCGGGTTCGACCGGGACGGGACCGTGTCGTTCGTGCCGGTGGAGACCGCCGCCGGCAACCCGGTGTGGAAGGCCCGGCGACGGCTGCGGCGGGCGCTGGCCCGCGTCGCGCCCCACGTGGTGCACGCCCACGGCCTGCGCGCAGCCGCCGTGACGGTGCTCGCCCGGCCCCGACGCCCGCTGGTGGTGACCCTGCACAACGCGGTGCTGGCCACCGGCGCCGCCGCCGTCACGGGACGGGTCGCCGGCCGCCTGGTGGCCCGACGCGCCGACCTGATCCTCACCGCCTCGCCGGACCTGGCCGAGGGCGCGCTGGCCGCCGGGGCGCGCGACGCCCGCCACCTGCCGGTGGTCGCGCCGCACCTGCCGCCGCCGCAGCGGGACCGGGCCGCGGTCCGCGCCGACCTCGGCGTGGAGGAGGACCGGCCGCTGATCCTCGCGGTGGGGCGGCTGCACCCGCAGAAGGCCCACCACGTGCTGGTGGACGCCGCTGCCCGCTGGCGGGACTGGCGACCGGTGCCCGCGGTGGTCGTCGCCGGGGACGGCCCCGCCCGCGTCGAGCTGACCCGCCGGATCGAGGCCACCGGGGCGCCGGTGAGGCTGCTGGGTCACCGCAGCGACGTGTCCGACCTGCTCGCCGCCGCCGACCTGGCCGTCGTCACCAGCGTCTGGGAGGGCTGGCAGCTGTTCGCCCAGGAGGCCCTGCGCGCCGGCGTACCCCTGGTCACCACCGCGGTCGGCGGTAACCCGGCGCTGGTCGGCGACGCGGCGCTGCTGGTGCCACCGCGGGACGTGGACGCGCTCGACGCGGCGGTGCGCCGGCTGCTGGACGACCCGGCGCTGCGGGCGCGGTACGCCGAGGCCGGTCCCCGGCGCGCGGCGAGCTGGCCCACCCCGGAGCAGACCGCGGCGACGTTGCGGGAGTTCTACGCGCAGCTCGCGACCGGGTCCGCCCCGGCGGCCGGACCGGGGTGGGTGTCGTGACCCGGCACCGGAGGCGGATGGGCGCCGGCCCCGTCCTGGTCGTCACCCTGCTTGCGGCCCTGGTGGTGGCGGGCCTGGCGGTACGACCGGTGCCGGAACCCGAAGCGACCACGCTGACGCACGTGGTGATCGCCGGCGCTCCCGGGCTCACCTGGCGGGACGTCGACCCGGACCGCACCCCGCACCTGTGGCGGCTGGCCGGATCGGGTGCGGTGGGATCCCTCACCCCGCGGTCGGCGCGGCACCCGACCTGCCTCACCGACGGCTGGCTCACCCTGGGCGCCGGCAACTTCGCCGCCGACACCCTGGGGCCGACCCGCGGGCCGTGCCCGCCACCGTCGCTGACCGTCGAGGGCAGCGGCGCCACCGGCGCGTACCTGCCCGAGCTGGAGACCCTCGTCCGGGACAACCGGTGGCAGATGCCGTGGGAGGCGGTCCCCGGGGCGCTCGCCGGCGCGGTGGAGTGCACCACCGCGATCGGACCGCACGCACCGGTCGCCGCGGCCCGGGTGTACGGGCGGGTGGACCGCTACGTGCCCACCCTGCCCACCGACCCGGCGCAGCTGTCCGTCCTGCTCGACCGGTGCGAACTTGCCGTGGTCGACCTGGGCGAGGTGAGCGGGGAGGGGCCCGGGCGGGCCAGGGCGGTCCGGGCCGTGGACGACGCGGTCGGCCGGCTGGTCGAATCCCGGCCGGCGGGCGCCCTGCTGCTGGTGGCCGGGGTCGCCGACACCGACGACGAACGCCGGCTGCGGCTGGTGATCGCCGAAGGGCCCGGTTTCACCGGAGGGTGGCTGACCTCCCGCAGCACCGGACGCCCCGGTCACCTGCAGCTGGTGGACCTGGCGCCGACCGCGGTGACCGCGCTGGGTCGGCCGTTGCCCCAGGTACGCCTGGCCGGGCACCCGGCCGAGGTGGTGCCGGGCCGCTCGGGCTCGCTGGCGGAGGACGTCATGACCCTGGTGCGCGCGGACACCGGGGCCGAGCGGGCAGGTCCCGCGCGGCAGGCGTTCCTGCTGTGGTGGGTGGTCGGCTTCCTGCTGCTGCTCCTCGTGTCGGTCCCGGTGCTGCGGCGGGTCCGCGCCGGACGGTGGCGTGACCGGCTCGGGCCGCTGCCGGTCGCGGTGACGCTCATCGGGCCGGCGGCGTTGGTCGCCGGCGGGTTGCCGTGGTGGCGCACCGAACCGGCCGAGGCGGTGTTCGTCGCGAGCCTGCTGGCGCTCGTGGCGGCCGGGACCGCGCTGGTGGTCGCGCTGTGGTGGCCCCGCGGCATGCTGGCGGTGATGGCCGGCACCGCGGGTCTGACCGCGCTGGTGGTCGCCGCGGACCTGGCGACCGGATCCCGGCTGCAGCTGGACGGGATCCTCGGGTACTCGGCGCGGGACGGCGAGCGGTTCACCGGGCTGGGCCCGGTGGCGGCCGGCCTGCTCGTCGCCGGGGTGCTGCTCGCCGCCGGCGCGTTGGCCCAGCGGGTCGCGTGGCGGTGGCGGCCGGTGGTCGTCGTGGCCCTCGGCGCCGCCGGCGTGCTGGTCGTCGGCAGCCCCTTCCTGGGCGCCGACACCGGGATGGCGGTGTCGCTGACCGCCGGGGTGTGCCTGGCCGCGGTGGTCAGCGCCGGGGGCTGGTTCACGGTCAGCCGGCTGGCGTGGGCGGTGCTGGCCGGGGTCGCGGTCACCCTGGGCCTGGTGGCGATCGAGCTGCGTCGGCCGGTGGAACAGCGCAGCGGGCTCGGCCGGCTGGTGACCGAGCTGGGGGAGGGCACCCTCGGTTTCAGCCTGCAGCGGGTGTCGCTGGCCAACTGGGAGGCGCTCGCCGGCAGCCCGCTCAACCTGGTCGCGGTGGCCGCCGCGGTGTTCGCGTGGCTGGTGCTGATGCGGCCGTTCGGTGGACTGCGTCGGGTGTTCGGGATCTATCCGGCGCTGCGGGCCGGTATGGCCGGCACCGTGGCGGCGTCCCTGATCGGGGGCGTGGTCACCGGGTCGGCGCTCATCGTGGCCGGCGCCGCGGCCACCGTCGCCGTGCCGCTGGCACTGTTCGCCGCAGCTC
The DNA here is from genome assembly GCA_964608245.1 of uncultured Micromonosporaceae bacterium. Taxonomy (GTDB): domain Bacteria; phylum Actinomycetota; class Actinomycetes; order Mycobacteriales; family Micromonosporaceae; genus Natronosporangium. The sequence continues at coordinate 539 of CAZSNW010000047.1, read as the reverse complement.
GGACACGCACGGTCACCGTACCGACGGTAGAGCCGCGCAGACCCGTGGCGGCCGGCGCGCCGGTCGGTGGTGCTGACGGATCCGGCGCCGCCAGGGTGCTAGGGTGAAATCCCGTGGCTACCACCAGGTTCATCTTCGTCACCGGTGGCGTGGCCTCCTCTCTCGGCAAAGGTCTCACCGCTTCCAGCCTCGGCAACCTGCTGTCCGCCCGCGGCCTGTGGGTGGTGATGCAGAAGCTCGACCCGTACATCAACGTCGACCCGGGCACCATGAACCCGTTCCAGCACGGGGAGGTGTTCGTCACCGAGGACGGGGCCGAGACCGACCTTGACATCGGACACTACGAGCGGTTCCTCGACCGGGACCTGACAGCGGCGGCGAACGTCACGACCGGCCAGATCTACGCGGCGGTGATCGCCAAGGAGCGCAAGGGCGAGTACCTGGGCGACACTGTGCAGGTCATCCCGCACATCACCAACGAGATCAAGGCCCGGATCCGCGCGATGGCCGAGCCGGACGAGAACGGTCGCACCCCGGAC
>CAZSNW010000046.1:0-15225 GCA_964608245.1 uncultured Micromonosporaceae bacterium | reverse complement strand
GGCGCCACCGCGGTGGAGTACGGCCTGATCGTGGCGCTCATCGCCGCGGTCATCGTCACCATCGTCGCCACCCTCGGGGGCCAGATCGCCAGTGCGTTCCAGTCGGTCAGCGACAGCATCGGCGGTGGGGGCGGCGGCGGGAACTGACGCGTCGGGTCCACCACCCGGTCAGTCGTTGTCGTCCTGCCGATGGAGTCGTACGCCATGAGCCGTCTTCGCCGCCGTGACCGCGGCGCCTCCGCGGTCGAGACCGCGCTGGTGTTGCCACTGCTGCTGCTGCTCGTCTTCGGCGTCATCGACTTCGGCCGGATGCTCAACACCCAGATCACCCTGACCGAAGCGGCCCGGGAGGGGGCCAGGGCGGTGGCCCTCGGCTCCCCCCCGGCGCCGCGGATCGACACCGCACTGGGCAACCTCGGGGAGCCGGACGCCGTCGTGGTCGAGGAGTGCGGGCCCACCCCGGGTCCGGAGGACGACGCCCAGGTCGAGATCAAATACACGTTCCGTTTCGTCACGCCGGTCGGGGCGCTGGCCTCGGTGTTCACCGGGGACGGCTTCGGCGGTGACGTGTCCATGTCCGCAGTGGGGGTCATGCCATGCCGCGCGTGAACAGGCCGCGGTGGAGCGTGCTGCGTGTGAGGGGGCGGGCGGCGTCCACACGGGTCTCCGGGGACCGTGGCGCCGCCATGACGCTGGTCGGCATCCTGCTGGCCGGCGGTGTGCTGCTGGGCGTGGCCGCACTGGTGGTCGACGTCGGCCAGCTCTACGCCGAGCGGGAGGAGCTGGTGAGCGGCGCGGACGCGGCCGCCATGGCGGTGGCGCTCGACTGCGCGATGGACCGGCCGGGCTGCCAGCAGACCGCCGCGGAGGCGACCGCCAAGGCGTACGCCGACCGCAACGCCCGCGACGGCGCCGCCGGGGTGTTGGAGGTGTGCGGCGACGACAGGCAGGGCCGGCTCAACCCGTGCACGGGCACCGTGGCCGGCAACCTCACCGACTGCATCGGCGAGCCGCCGACCACCGCCGCGTACGTCGAGGTGCGGCTGCGCACCGAGATGCCCGACGGCGCCACCTTGTTCCCGCCCACGTTCGCGGCCACGTTCGTCAACGGCTACGAGGGCACCGAGGTGCAGGCCTGCGCCCGGGTGGCGTGGGGCGCCCCGGCCGGCGGCCTGGCGGTGACGCTGTCCGCCTGCGAGTGGGACGCCGCCACCCAGGGCGGCACCCGGTATCCGCCCGCGGGCGCGGCCGACGACGTGCTCGCCGAGTACGAGGTCACGATCACCTTCGTCAACACCACCGGCACGGGTGCGGCCTGCGGCGCCGGCCCGAGCGGCTTCGACGCGCCGGGCGGGTTCGGCTGGCTGAACGACGGCGCGGTCGCCGACTGCCAGACCGAGATCGCCGACAGCACGTACCCCGGCCGGCCCGGCAACAACGTGACGGGCGTCTGCCAGACCACTCTGGAACAGCTGCGCGCCAACCGCACCGTGGTCCCGATCCCGGTGTTCATCGATGTCACGGGCGGCGGTGCCAACACGGTCTACACCCTCCACGACGTGGCCGGCTTCGTGGTGACCGGCTACCGCCTGCCCGGGTTCTCGGCCCCCTCGACCGTGTCGGCCCAGCACCTGTGCGGGCCGGGCAGCCCGGGCGGCCCCGGTGGCGGCACGTCCTTCTGCATCTACGGGTACTTCGTCGAGGGCGTCATCGACTGGAACGGTCCCATCGGCGGTACGCCGGGCCTGGGCATCACCGTCGTGCGTACGGTCGGCTGACCCGGCGACCCCGGACGGAGCCGTACAACCATCCCCATCGAACGGACAGGAGCCATGACCAGACGGATCATCGGCGTGGTGCTCGCCGTCGCTCTCGCGATCGCCGGCACCGCCGCCGTCCTGGCCTACGTGAACGCGGCCCGCAACGAAGTGGCCGCCGGCCAGCAGGCGGTGCGGGTGCTCATCGCCAAGGAACGCATCCCGGCCGGCACCCTCGGTGCCAGCCTGCTGGAGCGGGACCTGGTGGAGGAGGTGGTGATGCCGGCGCTGAGCGTGCCGGAGGACGCCCTCAGCACCATCCCCGAGCACCTGCACCAGCTCGTGGTCACCTCCGACCTGCAACCGCGGCAGCTGCTGCTGCGCGGCATGTTCGGCTCGCCCACCACCCTCTCCGGCGGGCTGGCCGTGCCCGAGCAGAAGCTGGCGGTCAGCGTCCAGGTCGACGTGGACCGGCAGGTCGCCGGATTCGTCCGGCCCGGTGCGCAGGTCGCCATCTTCATCACGTACGAGGACCCGGAGGACGCCTCCGACAACGCCGGCGACAACGACACGGCCGACAGCCGCCGAACCCGGCTGCTGCTGCCCCGGGTGGAGGTGCTGGCGGTCGGCGTGTACGGCGCGGGGGCGGTCACCTCGGCCGCCAACGGCGACGGCAACCCGGACGGCCCGGGCGGGGTCATCCTCACCGTGTCCGTCGACCAGACCGAGGCCGAGCGGCTCATCCACGGGCAGCGGGTGGGTCAGCTCTACCTGGCGCTGCTCACCGACACCTCCGAGGTGAGCCCCGGCGCCGGTGTGACCGTCGAGAGCCTCTTCCCGTGACGGAGGCTCCCGGCACCGACGACACACAGGGGCACGGCGATCCACGGGACGGCGGCATGACGATCCTCTACGAGCACTGGGAGCAGTACGCGGACCGGCTCGCGGCGGTCCTCGAAGGCCCGGTGACCGTGGTACGCGACCCGCACGAGCTGCAGGACGCGGTGGCGGCCCACCCGGAGGAGGTGCTGGTCGTCTTCGGTCCCAGCACCGCGCTGTCGGAGGCGGTGGCGTTCGCCCAGCGGTGCCGGACCCACCGGCCGGCCACCGGGGTGGTGCTGGTACGCCAGCACCTGGACGCCCGGGTGACCGCGGAGGCGGTCCGTGCCGGGCTGTACGACGTGGTGGCCGCGACCGACCATGAGACGCTGACCGCGGTCTGCGCCCGGGTGATCGAGGCCGGCAAGCGGGCGTTGGGCGGACCGCCGGACGCCGCGCAGCAGCCGCCGGAGGGCAAGGTGATCGCGGTCTTCTCCGGCAAGGGTGGTACCGGCACCAGCATGGTGGCCAGCAACCTGGCGGTGGCCCTGGCCACCGACGGCGGGCGCCGGGTGTGCCTGCTCGACCTGGACCTCGCCTTCGGGGACCTGGCCCTGATGCTGGACCTGCCGCCGGAGCGGACCATCATGTCGGCGGTGCCGGTGGCCGACCGGATCGACGAGACCGGTCTGCGTACCATGCTCGTCCGCCACCGCTCCGGAGTGGAGGTGCTGCTGGCGCCGATCCAGCCGGCGGACGCCGAACGGGTCAGCCGGGACCTGGTCGCCGAGATCATCTACCTGGCCCGGTCGATGTTCGACCACGTGGTGCTGGACTGCGCCAGCCACCTCAACGACCAGACCCTGGCGGCGTTGGACGCCGCCCACTACCACGTCCTGGTCACCACACCGGAGCTGCCGGCGCTCAAGAGCCTGCGGGTCACGTTGGACACCTTCGACCTGCTCGAGTACGCGCGGGACCGGCGGATCGTGGTGCTCAACCGCTCCGACTCCAAGGTGGGGCTGTCCATGTCGGACGTGGAGCGGGCGGTGCGGATGCCGGTGGCGGCGCACATCCCGTCCCACCGGGACGTCCCGGCCTCGGTCAACCGGGGCGTCCCGATCGTGCTCGACCAGCCGCAGCACCCGGTCAGCGTGGCGATCCGGGAGCTGGCGGCCTCACGCTTCCTCCAGACCAGGCGGCCGTTGCCGCGGCACCGCCGCGGGCTGATGGCCCTCCTGACCGAGTCCCGTAAGGGGTGACGACATGGGTCTGTCCGATCGGATCCAGCGGCGGGCCGCGCGGGAGTCGGAACCGGTGAGCCCGGCGACCGCTCCGGCCGCCCCGGGGTCCCCGCCGACGGTCGCGTCGGCGCCGCCGGTGCCCTCGGCGGTCCCGGTACCGAGCTCGGCCGTCCCACGGTCGGCGCTGCCGGTGTCGGCGCTGCCGCGCCACCGCCAGCGGCAGGTGTACGACCCGCTGGCCGACGTACGCCGGCGGGCCCACGAGGCGTTGCTGGAGCTGCTCGGACCACGGCTGTACGAGACCGCCAGCAGCGACGACGAGCTGGAACGCCAGGTCCGGGAGGCGCTGCCGGAGGTGCTCGCCCGGGAGGACAGCCTGTCGGCGGCCGACCGGGCGATGGCGGCCGCGCAGATCCTCGACGAGATCCTGGGCCACGGTCCAATCGAGCCGCTGCTGCGCGACCCCGAGGTCACCGAGATCATGGTGAACCGGTACGACCAGATCTACGTCGAGCGGTACGGCCACCTGCACCCGGTGGACGCGGCGTTCATGGACGAGCTCCACCTGCGCCGGGTGATCGACAAGATCGTGTCCCGGGTGGGCCGGCGGGTGGACGACTCCTCCCCGATGGTGGACGCCCGGCTGCCCGACGGCAGCCGGATCAACGCGGTGGTGCCGCCGATCGCACTGGACGGCTCCAAGCTGACGATCCGCAAGTTCGCCGCCGAGCCGTACACCGTGGACGACCTGATCCGGTTCGGCACGCTGAGTGAGCCGGTCGCCGAGTTCCTGCGGGCCTGCGTACTCGGCCGGCTGGACATCGTGATCTCCGGGGGGACCGGCACCGGCAAGACGACGCTGCTCAACGTGCTGTCGCAGTTCCTGCCGGCCGACGAGCGCATCATCACCATCGAAGACTCCGCCGAGCTGCGGCTGGGCCAGGAGCACGTGGTGCGGCTGGAGTACCGGCCGCCGAACATCGAGGGTCGCGGCGAGGTGACCATCCGGGACCTGGTGCGGAACGCACTGCGGATGCGGCCCGACCGGATCGTGGTCGGGGAGGTCCGCGACGGCGCCGCGCTGGACATGCTGCAGGCGATGAACACCGGGCACGACGGCTCGCTGACCACCGTGCACGCCAACTCGCCGCGCGACACGATCTCCCGGCTGGAGACGATGGTGCTGATGGCCGGCATGGACCTGCCGGTGCGGGCGATCCGGGAGCAGATCGCCTCCGCGGTGGACCTCATCGTCCACCTCACCCGGCTGCGGGACGGCTCGCGGCGGATCACCCAGATCACCGAGGTCGCCGGCATGGAAGGGGACGTGGTCACGCTCCAGGACCTGTTCACCTTCGGCTACCGGGCCGGGGCCGACGAGTACGGCAACCCGCAGGGGGAGCTGCGGCCGACCGGGCTGCGGCCGCGGTTCGCCGACCGGCTCGCCGACCACGGCATCACGCTGTCGCCGGAGCTCTTCGGACGGTACGGGGTGGCGGTATGACCCGACGGTGGGCGCACCGGTCGGCGGTGGCGTTGGTGACGGGACTGGTCGCCGGCTGCCTGCTGGCGGCCGCCCCGGCGTACGCCGAACCGTCGGTCTCCGTGGCCGGGTTGCGGCAGGAACCCGGGTTGCTCGAGTTCTACCTGCACGTACGCGACCTCGAGCCGGGGCAGCGGATCGACCCGGCCAGCGTCACCGTCTCCGCCGGCGGCGTCCCGCTGACTGCGACGGAGGCGGTCGAGGTGGGCACGCTCGGCCGGGCGGACCGGACGGAGCGCCGGCTGGCGGTGCTCGTCCTCGACGTGAGCGGCTCGATGTTCGGTGAGCCGATGACCACCGCGATGGACGCGGCCACCCGGTACGCGGCGGAGATCCCGCCGGACGTGGAGGTGGCGGTGGTGACGGTCTCCTCGACCGCCCAGACGGTGCTGCCGCCCACCGCGGACCGGGACCGGGTGGCCGAGGTGCTCGCCGGGCTGGTGGCGTTCGGGGACACCGCGCTCCACGACGGGCTGGCGCTGGCCGCGGAGCTGGCGGCCGACCCCGCCTACGGCGAGCGCCGGGTGCTGGTGCTCTCCGACGGCGCGGACACCAGCTCGGCCACCCCGCTGTCGGAGGCGAGGCAGCGGCTGCTCTCCGCCGGCGCCCCGGTGGACACGGTGGCGTTCCGGACGGCCGAGGACACCACCGAGCTGCTCGCCGGCCTGTCGGCGGTCACCGGCGGCCGGGCGTTCCAGGCCACCGACATCACCGGGCTGGCCGACGCCTTCCGCAGCGCGGCCGGGGCGTTCACCGTGCAGCTGCGGGTGCAGGTGGCGGTGCCGCCGGAGCTGTCCGGCGTGCGTACCACGCTGGAGGTCACGGTGGCCGCCGGCGGGCAGGAGTTGGCCACCTCGGTGCCGGTGACCCTGGCGGTGGACCCCACGGTGGGCGGCCCGTTGGAGCAGGTGGCGGCGGTCGACCTGTCCGGTCCGGTCCAGCTCGTGCTGGCCGGCCTGGTCTTCTCCGCGCTGCTGGCGGTGAGCCTGCTCGTGGTGGCGCCGATGCTGCGCCGGCGGCTGCCGCGGCAGCGGCTGACCCTGGACCGGTTCACCGGCGGGAACCGCCCGCGCCCGACACCCGCACCGAGCGAGCCGCAACAGGGCGGGGCGGTTGCCCGGGCGGCGCTGGCCCTGTCCGAGCGGGTGGTCCAGTCGCAGGGCCTGGAGGGCCGGATCAGCCTGGAGCTCGACCGGGCCGGGATGCGGCTGCGGCCCCACGAGTGGCTGCTGCTGCGCGGTCTGATCTGCGTCTCGCTGGTACTGCTGCTGTCGCTGTTCGTCGGTCCGATGTGGGGGTTGCTGCTCGGCGTCCTGATCGGCTGGGCCGGCACCGCCCTCTACCAGATCCGCCGTGCCGAGCGCCGGCGGCAGGCGTTCGCCGCCGCGCTGCCGGACGCGCTGCAGCTGGTGGTGGGGTCGCTGCGGTCGGGGTTCTCGCTGCCGCAGGCGATCGACGCGATGGTGCGGGAGATGCCCGACCCGCTGTCCACCGAGTTCGGGCGGGCGCTGGGTGAAGCCCGGCTGGGCATGAGCCTGGAGGACGCGCTCGACCGGGTCGCCCACCGGATGCGCAGCACCGACCTGACCTGGGCGGTGGTGGCGGTGCGGGTGCAGCAGGAGGTGGGTGGCAACCTCGCCGAGGTGCTCACCAACACGGTGAAGACCATGCGGGAACGGGAGGCGCTGCGCCGCCAGGTCCGGGCGTTGTCCGCGGAGGGCCGCCTGTCGGCGTGGGTGCTGGTCACCCTGCCGGTGGTGGTGGGCGCGTTCATGTTCCTGGTCCGGCGGGACTACGCGATGGTCCTGGTCACCCATCCGATCGGGCTGATCATGCTCGGCACGGGGATCGGCCTGCTGATCATCGGCGCGTTCTGGATGTCCCGGCTGATCCGGGTCGAGGTGTGAGGGACGGGTGATGGGCAGCCAGACGCTGTTGGTGTTCGGGTTGGCCGCGATCGGAGGCTCGATCGCGATCGCGGTCCTCGTGATCTCCTCGGCCAGCGTGGGTCGGGCCGGCGTGGCGCGGGCGCTGGAGACGATCGACCGGGTGTACGCGCCGGGCAGCGCCGCCGCGACCGACGAGGACTTCCGCAACCGGGCGCTCAACCCGCTCGGGCGGCAGTTGGCCTCACTCGCCCGGGCGCTGACCCCGGGCGGGATGACCCGGATGCTGCAACGGTGGCTGGACCACGCCGGCAACCCGCCGGGTTGGGCGCCGGAACGGGTCCTGGAGATGCAGGGGCTCGGACTGCTGGTGGGTGCGGCACTGGCCGTCGGCGCCGGCCTGACGGCCGGCGCCAGCGCCACCACCCTGATCGGGCTGGCCGTGGTCGGTGGGCTGGCGGGTTTGTGGCTGCCGTTCCTGATCCTGGTGGACATCGGGCTCCGTCGGCAGCAGCAGATCCGTCGTACGCTGCCGGACGCGATGGACCTGCTCACCGTCTCGGTCGAGGCGGGCCTCGGGTTCGACGCGGCGGTCGCCCAGGTGGCCCGGGCGATGCCCGGCCCGCTCGCCGGGGAGCTGTCCCGCATGCTGCAGGAGATGCAGATGGGTCAGCGGCGGGTGGACGCGCTGCGGGCGCTGGCCGGTCGCAGCCGGGTGGTGGAGCTGCGGACGATGTGCATCGCCCTGGTGCAGGCCACCGAGCTCGGCCTGCCGATCGCCCAGGTGCTGCGGGAGCAGGCGGCGGAGATGCGGCTGCGGCGGCGCCAGAACGCCGAGGAGCGGGCCCAGAAGGTGCCGGTGAAGGTGGTCTTCCCGCTGGTGCTGTGCCTGTTCCCGGCGCTGTTCATCGTGGTGGTCGGCCCGGGCCTCATCAACATCTTCGAGTCGCTGTTCAACCGCTGACCGTCCGCTCACGCGACAGCGTCGGCCAACGACAACCGCCACCTACGACAACTGCGGCGAAGTTGTCGTCCGGCGGCGCCGGATGACGACAACTTCGCCGCAGTTGTCGAAATAGGGCCGGCTACCGGGTGACCGGGTCGGCTTCGGCGGGCTGGCGCTGGGCGGCCACCGTCGCCGCCTCCGCCCGCTGCGTACGCCGGATCGCGAGCTCCGCCAGCAGCAGCGCCTGGTCGGCCAGCACGCCATCGTCGAAGCGCGCCAGCGGCGAGTGGTTGGTCGGCGAGGTGTCCGGGTCCTCGTCGACGCTGGCGCCCAGGAACGTGTACGCGCCCGGCACCAGGTTGAGCACCCGGGAGAAGTCCTCCGCCCCGGTCAGCGGGTTCTCCAACGGCTCGAACCGCTCCTCGCCGAACAGGTCGACCACGGTGGCGGCGAGGAACTCGTGCTCGGCCGCGTCGTTGACGGTCACCGGGTACTCGGGCGTGAACTCGACCCGGGCGGTGAGCCCGTGGGCGGAGGCGATGTCCCGGCACAGCCGCACCGCCTCCTCGCCCAGTCGGTTCATGGTCGCGTCGGAGAACGCCCGCAGCGTGGCGCTGAAGGCCGCCTCGTCCGGGATGATGTTGCGCTTGGTGCCGCCGTGGAACGAGCCGACCGTGATCACCACCGGGTCGAACACGTCGAACCGGCGGGTCACCATCGTCTGCAGCGCGGTCACCATCTCGCAGCCCACCTGGATCGGGTCGAGCGCCCGGTGCGGGGTGGAGCCGTGGCCGCCGGCCCCGACCACGGTGACGGTCAGCTCGCCGGAGGCGGCCATCAGCGCCCCGGGCCGGGAGGTGAACACGCCCTTGGCCTTGGACGAGGAGACGTGGACGCCGTACGCGGCGGCGACCGGCCGGCCGGCCGCCTCCATGACGCCCTCCTCGATCATGTGCCGGGCACCGTCGAAGCCCTCCTCACCCGGCTGGAACATGAAGATCACGTCGCCGGCGAGCCGGTCGCGGTGCGCGCACAGCAGCTTGGCCGCGCCGACCAGCCCGGCGGTGTGCAGGTCGTGCCCGCAGGCGTGCATGACACCCTCGTGCCGGGAGGTGAACGGCTCCCCGGTGCGCTCGGTCACCGGCAGCGCGTCCATGTCGCCGCGCAGCAGCACCACCGGGCCGTCGCCGCCGCGCAGGACCGCGGTCACCGAGCTCAGCGAGCAGCCGGTGGTGATCTCCAGCGGCAGACCGTCCAACGCCTTGAGCACCAGTTCCTGGGTACGCGGCAGGTGCAGCCCGACCTCCGGGATCTGGTGCAGGTGACGGCGCAGCTCGACCAGCTCCGGCGCGAGCTGGTCCGCGTCCGCGCGAAGGCTCATGACGACCTCCGAGGGCGTACGTCCGGTGGATCGACGAAGCGGTGTGGCCTCCACCCTAGACCACCGCACGCCCGACCGGGGCGCGTGCGAGGTGCGTCTAGTGTGGCCACCGGCGTGCCGTGCGGCTCGGCCCCCGGGGCGGCGTCGCATGGCGCCTGTCGATGAATGAGGAGGTCTGTTCATGCGTACTCGTCGAACGGTCGTGCCGGTCGTCCTGGCGCTCGTCGGGGTGCTGGCGCTGGCAGGCTGCGGGGGCGACGACAACGGCGGCGGCAACGGCGGCCAGGCGGACGGGGGCGTCGGCACGGGGCAGACCGACGGCGGCGGGTCCACGGGGGGCGAGTCCTCCGGCGGATCGCGCGATGTCGACCCCTGTGACCTGCTCACCGACGACGACGTCACCGCGGCGACCGGCCGTGAGGTGACCCGCCGTCAGGACCTCGACGTCGTGCACGACGCCCGCACCTGCGAGTGGACGCTCGACGGCATCAACATCATCCACCTGAGCGTCTGGCAGGGCCGCGAGTACTACGCGCCGGACGTTCCGGGGGCCACCGCTTTCACCCCGGTGGACGGCGTCGCTGACGCCGCCCACCTGTTCCCGAACATCATGGGCCTGTGCGGGGTGATGTACCGCGTGGGTGAGACGGTGGTGCAGATCAACGCGTCCGACGCGTCGGACGAGGTCTGCGTCGACCTGGCGCGCCGGAGCGCGGGCAAGCTCTGACGCCGGCCGGTCCGGTCCTGGCCGGGTGGACGGCGCCGGCGGCCGGTCCGGACGTCGACACGGACCGGCCGCCGGCGGTCACGCCAGCGCGCGGCGGGCGACCGCCGGCGGCCGGGTCCCCCGGATGCTCGCCACCATGTCGAGCACCCGGCGGGTGGCGGCCACGTCGTGGGCGCGGAACACCCGGGCCCCCAGCCACGCGGAGATCGCGGTGGCGGCGAGCGTCCCCTCCAGCCGCTCGTCCGGCGGCAGGTCGAGGGTCTCGCCGACGAAGTCCTTGCGCGACAGCGCCACCAGCACCGGCCACCCGGTGGCGACCAGCTCGTCCAGCCGCCGGGTGAGTTCCAGCGAGTGGTAGGTGTTCTTGCCGAAGTCGTGGGTGGGGTCGATGAGGATGCTGTCCGGCCGTACCCCGAGTTCGACCGCCCGCTCCGCGAGCCTGGTCACCGCCTCACGTACCTCGGCGACCACGTCCCGGTACGCGACCCGGTGCGGCCGGGTCCGGGGCCTCAGCCCGCCGGTGTGGGAGCAGACCAGGCCCGCCCCGGTACGCGCGGCGACCAGCGCGAGTTCCGGGTCGGCGCCCGCCCACGTGTCGTTGATGAGATCCGCCCCGGCGGCGACCGCCTCCTCGGCGACCCGTGCCCGCCAGGTGTCGATGGAGATGACGATGTCGGGGAAGCGCTCGCGGACCGCGGCCACCGTGCCGACGGTGCGGCGGATCTCCTCGTCGACCGTCACCTCGTCCCCGGGGCCGGCCTTCACCCCGCCGATGTCGATGATGTCGGCCCCGGCGGCCACCGCCTTCTCCACCGCCGCCAGGGCGGCGTCGTAGGCGAACGTGGCGCCCCGGTCGAAGAACGAGTCCGGGGTGCGGTTGACGATCGCCATCACCGCCAGCTGGTCGGCGGCGAAGGTGCGTCTGCCCAGGCGTAGCGGTGCCGCCACGGGTGGCCTCCCTGGCTCCGACATCCCTGTGATGATTCCAGCCCATCCTCGCCCCCGGCCACCACGGGTGTCGCCAGCGACGCGAGGGCCCGCTCCCCGTCACGGGCGGAGGTCTGCCACGATCGGAGGGTGACCCAGCTGCTGCTCGTCCTGTCCGTGGTGCTCGCCGCCGCGCTGGTCGGGTACGTGGTGGCGACCCTGGTCACCGGGGACGATCCGGGCCTGGTGCCGGCGGAGCCGGACGGGCGGGCGGTGCCGCTGCCGAACGACCGGGCGCTGGTCGAGGAGGACCTCGCGCGGGTGCGGTTCGACGTGGTGCTACGCGGCTACCGGATGAGCCAGGTCGACCGGGCGCTGCGGCGGGCCGCGTACGACATCGGCTACAAGGACGAGCTGATCCGGGTGCTGCAGGCGGAGGTGGAGGCCCTGCGGGAGGGGCGGCGGCACGACGCGGAGGCGCTGCGGCGCGCCCGGGAGGCGGCGGTGGAGCCGCCGTCCGTGTCCGACGGCGAGCCGACCGCGCACGCCACGCAGGTCGCCGACGAGGCGCCCTCCGACGCCACGGACCCGTCCTCCGACGTCGCGGAGGAGCCCTCCGACGACGTGGTCGGGCGGCAGGTCGGCGACGGGACGGCGCAGTCGGGGGACCGGTGAGCACGCCGCACCCGCCCGGCGGCACGCCGGCCGCCCTGGAGGTCACCGCGAACACCGTGGTACGCGCACCGGTCGCCACCGTCTACGAGGCGCTGACCCGGTGGGAGCGCCAGTCGGAGTGGATCCCGTTCACCCGGGTGCGGTTGATCGAGGGTGACGGCGGCGAGGGCAGCCGGCTGGAGGCGGTCACCGCGGTCGGGCCGGTGACGCTCACCGACCGGATGCGGATCATCCGGCTGGACCCGCCGTACGAGATCCGCGTGATGCACGAAGGCAAGGTGCTGCGCGGCCCCGGGGTGATGCGCTGCACCCCGCTCGGCGAGGGGCGGACCCACGTGGCCTGGCACGAGTGGTTCCTGCTACCGGTCGGGTTGCTGGGCCAGATCGCGGTACCGGTACTGTGGCCGGGCTCCAAGGCGGCGTTGACCCGCGCGCTGCGCCGGTTCGCCGAGCTGGTGGAGCAGGGGAGGTTGCCGTGACCCCGAGGAGGTCGCCGTGACGCGGACCGACCTGGTGGTGGGCCCCGACGGCCTGGCACGCTGCGGCTGGGTGACCCTCGCCCCCGACTACCTCGCCTACCACGACCAGGAGTGGGGCCGGCCGGTCCACGGCGACGACGCCCTGTTCGAGCGCCTGGTGCTGGAGGGGTTCCAGTCGGGCCTGTCGTGGCTGACGATCCTGCGCAAACGTCCGGCGTTCCGGGCCGCGTTCGACGACTTCGCGGTGGAGAAGGTCGCCTCCTACGGCGAGGCGGACGTGGCGCGGCTGATGGCCGACCCGGGGATCGTCCACAACCGCGCCAAGATCGAGGCGGCGATCGCCAACGCCCGGGTGGCGCGGGACCTGCCGGAGGGCCTCTCCGCGCTGCTGTGGTCGTTCGCACCGCCGCCCCGGCCCCGGCCGACGCGGCTGTCGGACATCCCCGCCACCACGCCGGAGTCGGTGGCGATGGCCCGGGAGCTGCGGCGCCGCGGCTTCCGGTTCGTCGGACCCACCACCGCGTACGCGCTGATGCAGGCCACCGGCATGGTCGACGACCACCTCGCCGGCTGCCACGTGGCGACCGGCAACCCGGCCGGGGGTGGCGGGGGTCCGGTGGCGTCCGCGTGATGTGATTAGGGGCGATGGTGCGGCAGCGGAAGACCTGGCTGGTGAGCGTCGACCTCCCGATCGAGGCGGACACACCCGGGGAGGCGGCGCGGATCTTCTGGGAGCACGTCAGCGAGCTCGGGCCCAAGCAGCTCCCGGTGTTCGTCGCGCCCACCCGGGACGAGCTGGCCATGCAGGTCTACCTGGGCGACCAGCCGCACGAGTACGACCCCGAGGGCGACGACTGACCGCCGCCCCGGCGGATCCGACCGACCACTCACGAACCGACCGACCGCCGTCGGCATTCCGACAGACCGCCGCCTGCGGACCGGACTCCGGCACGCCGGGCCGTGACCCGCTCCGAAAGGCACGGCTCGACGGCCCGGCGCGCGGCGCCCCGGGTCAGCGGCCGCTGAAGGTCGGCTTCTCCTTGTTCACGAACGCGAACGTGGCGTTGCGGTGGTCCTCGGTGGCGCCGCAGGTGGCCTGGGCCTCCGCCTCCACCGCCAGCGCCTCGGCCAGCCCGCCGGTCACCGCCAGCTCCCGCTTCAGCTGCGCGTACGCCACGGTCGGCCCGGCGGCCAGCTTCGCGGCGAGTTCCTGAGCGGCAGGCAGTACCTGCTCGTCGTCCTCCACCAGCTTCGTGAGCAGCCCGAGCCGCAGCGCCTCCTCGGCTGACACGCGGTCACCGAGCATGAGCAGTTCGGTCGCCTTGGCCGTGCCCACCAGCCGCGGCAGGGTCCACGACATGCCGGTGTCCGCGGCGAGCCCCACCTGCGCGAACGCGGTGACGAACGAGGTGGACGGCCCGCCGATCCGGAAGTCGGCGAGGAACGCCAGGCCCGCCCCGGCGCCGGCGGCCACCCCGCGCACCGCCGCCACCACCGGCTTGGGCATGGTGCCGAGGGCCAGCGCCATCGGGTTGTAGTGGACCTTCACCGTCTCCAGCGGCGGCCCGTCGCCCCGGAGGTTGTCGGTGTGCTCGCGCAGGTCCTGTCCGGCGCAGAAGGCCCGGCCGGCGCCGGTGATCACCACCGCGCGTACCTCGTCGTCGTCGGCCAGCGCGGTGAGCGTGTCCCGCAGCGCCTCCTTCAGCGGCACGTTGAGGGCGTTGAACGCGTCCGGGCGGTTGAGGGTGAGGGTGGCGACGGCGCCGTCGCGGGTCACCAACAGGGGGTCGGTCATGGGCTCCTCGCTCGTTCAGGTCTCAAGGCATCGGCTGACGAACCGGTCGGCGGCCGGACGCAGCCGGGCGGCCGACCGGTCGAAGAACGTCGCCGCGGTGGTGCCCGGCCACGGGTCGGGCAGCAGGTCCGGCGGCAGCTGCGGGTCGCGGAACAGGAACGCGCGCCAGGCGTGCACCAGCTCGAACCGGGCCCGGTACGCGGTCTCGTCGTCGCCTTCGGTGGGTGCGGCCTCCACCACCGGAGTCATCTGGTCGACGAACCCCTGGTACGCGGCGGCGAGCCCGGGCAGGTCCCAGGCGCGGCGGACCAGCTCGGCCGCCTCGTCCTTGTCGCCGACGTGACTGGCCCGGAACCGGTAGTAGGAGACGCCGATCTCCGCCAGCGCGGTGGCGACCTCCTCGTGCGGGCGCGGGGCGATCCACGTGCGGTCGTCGATGCTGCCGTAGCCGAGGTACGCCAGGCTGCTGCGCAACCGGGCACGGAGGGTGCGGGTACCCGTGCCGTTGATCATGATGAGGTCGAACCGGCCGTCCCAGCTCGGGCTCGTGGTCCGGTAGATCCGCCCGGCTGCGTCGTCCAACCGGCGTACCGCCTTGGCGGTCAGCGCGTACCCGGGGCCGCTGGCCAGCCGCACCGGGGCGAGCCAGCCCTGCCGGACCATCCGGGAGACCGCGGTGCGCACCGCCGGGCCGGCGATGCCCAGCGGCGCGAGCAGCCGGACCAGCGCGGCGATCGGCGCCTGCCCGCCGCGGGCGCGCAAGTGGTCACCGTACAGGTCGAACAGCGCCGAACGGGCCCGCATAGCCCGCCATTGTGACACGGTCACAACCATCACACCCTGGCGCGTCACGGCCTCCTGCGGGGGCGGATGTGACGTCACCGGGCGCATCGGGGAGAATTGAGATCCGCGCTGCGCGCCAAGCGCGGCGTCGGCACGGCAGGGACGTGGGGCGACCCACGGATCTTGGCAGACCCGGAGGGGAGACGAGATGGCGGCGATGAAGCCGCGGACGGGTGACGGTCCGCTGGAGGTCACCAAGGAGG
>CAZSNW010000045.1:0-15263 GCA_964608245.1 uncultured Micromonosporaceae bacterium | reverse complement strand
CCCCGGGACCGCCGCCGGCGGGTCGTCCCACACCGGTCCGACCGTCATATGTCCTCACCCACGTACGACCGCGGGTACCGACGGACCCGCCGGTATCCGCGGGGTTGCCCGTCGGCGTCGAGGTCCACCTCGTACTGCCCGAGGACGTCGGTGGAGTCCGGTACCCGGGCCAGCTCCAGCAGCTCCGCGGTCACCTGCCACCCGCCGTCGACGGACACCACGCCGATCACCGCCTCCGGCGGCTGACCGATGACCTCGGCCAGCCACTCGGTGGCCCGCTTCACCGCCTCCCGGGCGTCCACGCCGTCGCCGGAGCGTTCCGACTGCTCCTGCTCCTCGCCCTGTCGGGCGTCCTGCTTCTCGTCCTGCTCCGCCACCTGTCACCCCTCGCCGATCTCGCCCGCGATCTCGTCCAGCAGCCGCTGCTGCAACTCGTCCCGCTGCTCCCGGGAGATCTCCCCGGCCGCGTACGCCCGCTCGATGTCGTCCAGCCGCTCCGCGGGCGACCGGCCGCCACCGAGCTCCACCGCCGCCCGGTCCCGCACCACCTCGCCGAGCGCGTGGACGACGCGTACCGGCGCGAGCGGCAGCAGCAGGATCTCGGCCAACAGGTTCACCGCCCACCTCCCGTCGGTGCCGCACCGGTGAAGTGGTAGGGGGCCATCGGGCCGAGCAGCCGCAGCCGGATCCGGTCCGCCCACCGCCGCGCCAGGTCCTCGACCACCGCCTCCACCGCCTTCGCCTGCGTGTGCTCCACCAGCACGGCCACGTCGGCCACCCGGTCACTCTCCAACGAGGAGGAGGGCTGCACGGCGATCCGCACCGCGTGCGGCCGCAGCGCGGCGGCCAGCGCCGCCGTGTCCCGCTGCCGCACCACGGTGACCGCCCGGGCGACCGCCTCGCCCAGGCGCATCCGGGACGCCGGATCCGGCGCCGCGCCCCGGCGGTGCAGCCGGGCGTGCAGGCGCCGCAACGCCGGCTGCTCGTCCAGCACCTGCCGCACCGGCTGGTCCGGCAGGTAGCGCGCCCCCACCGTGAACTGCGCCCGGCCGGCCAGCGACGCCAGGGCCGCGACCAGTCGCGGCCGCTGCGGTGCGAGCAGCTGCGCGACCACCGCCTCCGCCGAGGGCAGGACGGTGCCGAACCGCACCGGCAGCACCGGATCGGTCGCCGCCACCGAGTCCAGCACCCGGGCGTGCGCCAGCAGCCGCTGCGGGGTGGCCCGCAGCGGGCCGGGCGGGCAGGCCGCCACCAGGGCGGCGAGTTCGCCGTCGGTGAGCAGCTCCGTCCCGTCCGGGGCCGGGGTGCCGGCCCGGACCACGCCGAAGACCTGGTACGCAGCGGGTGGCATCACCGGCTCCCGGCGGTCTCCCGCTCACCCGCCTCTTCCTTCTGCTTGTGGCCGTCCCCGAGACCCAGGGCCTCCTTGGCGCCTTGGGCGGCGCCCTTCACCTTCCGCTTGGCGCCGCTCTCCATCCCGCCGCCCAGCAAGTCGGGGATGCCCACCCCGGACGCCTCGCCGAGCACCACCCGGTCGACCGCCTCGGCGAAGCGCAGGTACGTGTCGACGCTGGCGACCACGATCCGCGCGTCCACCGTGAGCAGCTCCAGCCCGAGCAGGGACACCCGGACGAACGCGTCGATCACGAGTCCCTTGTCGAGGATGAGGTCCACCACGTCGGCCAGGCCGCTCGCGTACGGACGCTCGACGTAGCTGCCCCCGTTGGCTACCACTGTTGTCATCCCTGCACCGCCCCCCGTTCCGGCGTACCGACGTCCCCGCTCCGGCGTACCGCCCGGCCGTGCCCCCACCCGGGTGCGGCGGGCCGCCGCCGGCTCCTACCTCTTCTCCGCGGCCTCGGCCTTCTCGCGTTCTGTGCCCTGCTCCGCTCGCGGCTCGCCGCCGCCCTGCTCCTCCTGCGGCTTCCCGCCGTCCTGCTGCGCCTTCGCCTCCCCGCGCTCCTCCGGTGCGCCGTCGTCCTTGCCGGCCTGCTCCGGTCCGGCGGTCACCTCTTCGTCGTGGATCTCGCCGCGCCAGCCCGGCGCCTCCTCCGGGTGCAGCAGCGTGTGGGTCATCACGTGGCGCTGGAAGTGCTTGAGTTCCAGCCGGACCCGCCGGCCCTGGGCGCGCCACAGGTTGCCGACCTGTTCGAAGAAGCCCTGTGGGTGGTACTGGAGGGTCACCAGGATCCGGGTCAGCCTCGGCGCCAGTTCGTGGAACGTCACCGCGCCGTCGACGTACCCCTTGGCGCCCTCGGAACGCCAGATGATCCGCTCGTCCGGGACCTGGTCGATGATGGTGGACTTCCAGTCCCGGTGGGACCACAGGATCTGGGCCCGCCACTCCAGCTCGGTGTCGGAGGTCTGCTGGACCTTCTCGACCTTCTTCATGAACGTCGGGAAGCTGGTGAACTGCGTCCACTGGTTGTACGCCACCGACACCGGGACGCCGACGTCGATGTGCTCGACGATGTTGGTGACCTTGCCGGGGCCGGCGCCACCACCGCCACCGCCCCCGTCACCGCCGCCTCCGCCGAGGGCGCCGGCGATCTTGCCCGGGGCCTTGGTGACGGCCTCCTTGCCCTTCTCGGCCACCGCGCCGACCGCCTTGCGGCCCAGGCCGCCGACGCCGTCCCCCATCACGCCGCCGACCGCCTTGCCGAGCAGCGAGCGGACCCCGCCGTTCCCGCCGCCGGTGAGGCGACCCATCACCTGACGGCCGGCGACCTTGGCCAGCTCCTTCAGCCCGTCGAACAGCTCACCGGTGGGCAGAGTGCTCTGCGAGCCGTCCGGGGATGCGTTCTGCCCCATCGCTCACCTCCACGCCTGGCTGGTGCCTCTGCGCCGTCCGGTGGGATCCGCCCGGGGGTCGCGACGGGGACCGCGGTACTGCATGGACAGCCGGGTCCCGGAGCGTCGCCCGGCCGCCCGGGGCCCGGCGGCCCGCGGCCCGGCGGCGCCGGCCTCCGGTCCGCCCTCCTCGCCGCCGCCCTGCTCGTCGGCGCCTTCCTTCCCGGCCTGCGGACCCGGTGGCTTCTCCCGCCCCTCAGCCGGTGGCTTCTCCCGGGCCTGCGGACCCTTGCCGCCGTCGCCCGGCCCCTGTTCCTCTGCGCCGTGCTCCCCGTCGCCGGCCGCGGCCTTCGGCCTCTCCCGCTCGGGCCCGCCTTCGTCCTTCTTGGCGGCTTCCTCCCTCTTGGCGGCGGGTTCACCGCCTTCCTTCTCGGCGGGCCCGCCGCCCTCCTCCTCACCGGAGGGCCCACCGTCCTGCTCCGCGCGACGCTTGAGCGACTCGGTGACCTTCCGGATGCGACCGGTGGCTGCGGTCATCTGGCGTCCGAGGACCGAGACCGCCACCTTGCGCCCCTGCTCCGCGAGGCTCTGCAGCTCGGGTCCGACCTCCGCCTTCTCCGCCAGCCCGCTGGTGGCGCGACCGCCGGCGGCGACGGCGGCCGCCATGAGCAGCCACCGCGCCTTGCGGAAGCGTCCGAGCAGGTACCCGCCGGCCAGTCCGAGCGCAATCGTGGTCGCGCGCTTCATCCGGATCTCCCGTTCGCCGTCGCGGTCGTGGCCCCACCGGCCGAGCCGGTGACGCTTCCAGCATGCCCCGGACCAGGACGGGTTGGCGGAAAAATTGCCAAACCGCTTGAAACGGATCAAGCGGGTGTCATCGGAGCGTGGCGGTCGGGGCAGTGGCACCGTGGCGTCGAACTCCGCCGACGACGCGCCGGCTGCGCGTACCGTGGCGCGCGGATCTCAGCGGGGAGGCGTCTGCTCCGACCACGGCGCGGCGCCAGGCAGCTGGCGAGAGCGGCCGCGGAACTCCGCCACCACCTCGTCGCCCCGCCGGACCGTCACGTCGTAGATTCCGTTGCGCCCGAACCGGACGCGCTCCCTCGCCTCCGCCACCAGCAGGTCGCCGGTGCGGGCGGGGGAGACGAAGACGATGTCGCACGCCTGCGCCACGGTCGGCATCCCGTGGGCGTTGCAGGCGAACGCGAAGGCCGAGTCGGCCAGCGCGAACACGTACCCGCCGTGGCTGATGCCGTGGCCGTTGACCATGTCCTCGCGGATCCGCATCGACATCCGGGCGTACCCGGGCCGGATCTCGTCGAGGGTCATCCCCATCGCCTGCGACGCCGCGTCCTGTGCCCACATGACGGCCGCCGCCTGCTCGGCGCGGGCCTGCGGATCGACCCCGGCCGCCGGGTCCTCGGCGGGCCGGGCCTGATGCTGCGTGCCGGTACGCCCGTTGTCGTCCACGCCGGTGAGTCTGCCGGGCGGCGGGCGGCCGCCACAACCGACCCCCGGCCCGTGTGGGACCGACCTCGGTCCCGGCGGCGGGCGACTCCCGGCCCTTGCACGGGCGGGTTACGCCGCCGGTCAGTCGACGGTGGGCAGGAACTCCGGCGGCCGACGCACCGTGGTCGCCTGCTCGAACGCGTACGCGAAGCCGAGCAGGACCGGTTCGCTGAACCGCGGCCCGAAGAACGTGACCCCCAGCGGCAGCGCCCCGCGCGCGTAGCCTGCCGGCACGGTGACCGCCGGGTACCCGGAGACCGCCGCCGGCGTCGGGGTGTCGAGGTACGCGCCGCGGTCGTCCCCGTTTGCGAGGTCGATCCGCCACGGCGGCAGGTTGGTCGGCGCCACGATCGCCGACAGGTCGTGCGCGGCGAGGGTGTCGTCGACCATCCGACGCGCCAGGGCGGTGGCGGTCGCCCGGTGCCGCGCGTACTCCGGGTCGGTGAGGTCGCCGGAGGTCGACTCCGCCTGCTCGAACAGCTCCTGCCCGAAGTGGACGAGCTCGACGTCGGCGTGTGCCCGGTTGAACGCGATCAGCCCGGCGAGGTCCTTCGGGTGCCCACCGGGGGTGGCCGCCAGGTACGCGCTGAGGTCGTGCTTGAACTCGACGATCAGCGCCCGCCACTGCGCGGCCGCCACCTCGTCCAGGTAGGGCAGCTTCACCTCGACCACGGTGGCGCCGGCGTCGTGCAGCGCCCGTACCGCCTGTTCCAGCACCACGCCGGTCTCCGGATCGTCCCCGGCCGGCTCCCGCCACACCCCGAGGCGGGCGCCGGCCAGTGCCTGCGGATCCAGCGCCGCCATCAGGTCGCGACCGGCGACCGCGGCCGCCTCGCGGGTGGCCGGGTCGTCCGGGTCGACCCCCTGGATAACCGACAGCACCGCGGCCGCGTCGGCGACGCTGCGGGTGACCGGGCCGGCGGTGTCCTGTCGGGAGGAGATGGGGACGATCCCGGAACGGCTGACCAGGCCGAGGGTCGGCTTGACACCGACCACGCTGTTGGCCGCGGCCGGGCTCACGATCGAGCCGTTGGTCTCGGTGCCGATGGTGACCGCGGCGAGGTTGGCCGCCGCCGCCACGGCCGACCCGCTGCTCGACCCGCTGGGGTTGCGGTCCAGCACGTAGGGGTTGGCGGTCTGCCCGCCGACCGCGCTCCACCCGCTGGAGGAGGAGGTGGAGCGGAAGTTCGCCCACTCCGACAGGTTGGCCTTGCCGAGGACCACCGCGCCGGCGGCGCGCAGTCGTCGCACCAGGTACGCGTCGCGCGCCGGCCGGGCAGACCGCAGGGCGTACGAGCCGGCGGTGGTGTGCGTGCCGTCGGCGGTGTCGATGTTGTCCTTCAGCAGCACGGGTACGCCCTCCAGCAGTCCGCGCGCCCCGTGCCGCCGGCGGTGGGCGTCGCTTTCGGCCGCCTCGCGTCGCGCGTGGGGACTGATCTCGGTGACCGCGCGCAGCACCGGGTTGAGCCGGTGGATCCGGTCCAGGTAGAAGTCCGTCAGTTCGACCGCGCTGAGCCGGCCGGCGTCCATCGCCTCCTGCAGCTCGCGTACCGTCGCCCGTTCGATGTCGACGCTCAGCATGGTCCTTGCAGGCTACCCGGCCGGGGTCCGTTGCGGTAACACGTATCATACGTACTAGACGTCTGTGACGTCTTGACGTACGATGTGTGCGTCAACGAACAGACGACCCCCGCGCCGGGTGGCCGCGAACCGACCGGCGCGGGGGTCTGACCCGTATCGGAGGTACGGGCTGTGGATCATGCTACCCGCCGTCCAACCTGGAAGTCCGGAGCACGGCCGGTGCCCGCCGCACCGACCGCGGGGTGGAGACCCGGTCCGACTTCCGGGTGGCCGCGGTGAGGATCACCCGCAAGCTGGCGATCGTCGTCGCGGTGCCGCTGGTGGCGGTGCTGGGGTTCGCCGCCCTGGCGGTCGGCGCCTCCACCGCCGAGGCGAGCCGGGCGGAGCTGCTGCGGCGGCTCGTCACCGTCGGTTCCGCGGTCGGGGAGCTCGCCCAGACGCTGCGGCACGAGCGCGCCCTGGCCGTGCTCACGCTCGTCCACGAGCCGGACGTCGAGGCGTTCGTCGAGCAGACCCGCCGCACCGATCACGCGCTCGCCGCCTACCGCGACCGGCGTGACGCGCTGCGGCGACCGCCGGCCGCCGCGGCCGAGCTGCTCGACCGGATCGACAGCCGGCTGCGTGGCCTGGCGCCGTTGCGGGAGCTGGTCACCGGTGGCGGTGGTGGCGCCAGCACGGTCGCCTTCCGGTACCGCATCGTCATCGCGGACCTGATGGCCTTCCGGGAGGCGGTCGCCGCCGCGGGTGCGGCGCCGGCGGAGATCGCCGACCGGTGGCGCGCCTCCACCGCGGTCTCCCAGATCGCCGAGTACACCGGCCGGCAGCAGGTGGCGGTGCTGCGGTCGGTGGGGTTCGGTTCGCTCACGCCCACCACGGTCCAGGAGCTGACCGCGGCCCGGGCCGGACGGGTGGAGGCCGAGCTGGTCTTCGACGCCACCGCCACCCCGGCCTGGCGCGCGCTGCGGGAGCAGGTCGCGGTCGGACCCGACGCGGTCGCCGCCCAGCTGCTGGAGGACCGGATCGCCCGGCTGCCCGCCGGCCAGCGGCTCCGACTCGACCCGCGGGAGTGGACGGAGGTCCACGCCGGACGGCTTGCGCGCTGGGGCGAGCTGGAGTCCGCGGTGGACGCGGACCTCATCGCCGAGGTCACCGCGCTGCGGGACGGGGCACGTCGGCTCGCGGTCTGGCAGTCCGTCGGGGTGGTCCTCACCGTGGCGCTGGCCGTGCTGCTGGCGCTGTGGCTGGGTCGACCGGTGGTCGGCGGCCTGCGGAGACTGCGGGACGCCGCACACCACGTCGCGCACGAGGCGCTCCCCGCGGTGGTGGCCCAGTTGGACGACCACCAGGCACTCGGCGGCCTCGATCCGGACGAGTTCGCCGACCGGATTCCTCCGCCGCTGCGGGTCGTCGGTCGCGACGAGCTTGCCGAGGTGGCGGAGGCGTTCAACCGGGTGCACCGGGCGGCGGTCCGCACCGCAGCCGCCCAGGCGGCGCTGCGGCTCAACATCGGAGCGATGTTCGTCAACCTGGCCCGCCGCGGCCAGGCGCTGGCCGGCCGGCTGACCGCCGCGCTGGACGACGCCGAGCGGGACGAGCAGGACCCGCAGCGGCTCGCGCGGCTGTTCACCGTGGACCACCTGGTCACACTGCTCGGCCGCATCAACGACAGCCTGCTCGTGCTCGGTGGGGCGGCCTCCGCCCAGGTCCGCACCGACGACGAGCCGCTGACCGCGATCATCACCGCCGCCCAGGGGCAGGTCGAGGCCTACGCCCGCGTGGAGGCCGGGCTGGTCGACGACGGGGTGGTGGTCCCGGCCGCCGCCGTGGACGACGTGGTGAAGCTGCTGGCCGAACTCATCGACAACGGTTGCCGCTACTCGCCGCCGGACACACCGGTACGGGTGGACGCCCGCTGGGTGGGTGACCGCGTGGTGTTCCTGGTCACCGACCTCGGCATCGGCATCGACGACGCCCGGCGGGAGGCGCTCAACCGTCGGCTCGCGGCCCGGCCGCCGCTGGATCTCGCCGCGGTCCGCGCGATGGGGCTCACCGTGGTCGGACACCTCGCCGCCCGGCACGGCATCCAGGTGCACCTGCGGCCCGGCGCCGGGTGCGGCACCATCGCCGAAGTCACCCTGCCACCCGGGCTGTTCCGCCTCACCGGCTCGCCGCCCGGGCGACGTCCGGTCGTCGGCCGACCCGGTGACCACGCCCCGACGGACGGTCGCCGGCTCGGGGGCGGGCACGTCCCCGCTCCACTCGCTGCCGGACCGCCGACCACCCCGGTCCGGTCGCCCGCCGCGGAGCGCGCCGACCTGACCGCCGAGGTCCGGCTGCCGATCTTCGAACAGGTGCGGTCCCGGTGGTTCCATCCGTCCGGCCCGGACAGCGCATGGCCGACCGCGGCCGACGAAGGCTGGCGGCTGGCGGCCGACGCCGCGGCTCCCCGACCCGCGGGCACCACCGCCAACGGCCTGCCACGCCGGCAGCCGGGCGCCCAGCTGGTGCCCGGTGCGCCCCCGGTGTCACCGCCGGAGAGCGGCGCATTCACCGACTGGCGCGACCCGGCGCGGGTCTCCGCCTCACTCGCCGCCTACTCCCGTGGCCTCGCCACGGGCCGCGCCCGGTACCAGGAGCAGACCTCAGGAGAGTGATGTCCGCCCCCGACCACCCCTCGGACGCCGGACTGTTGACGCGGCTCGACACCGAATGGCGGTACCTGAGCACCTCCCGGCTCGCGACGGCGGCGTTGCACCGCTGGGCCGCCGCCGAGCCGGACCTCGCCGGGTGGCGCGACCTGGAGGACCTTCGGGCCGCCGTGCACCGGCGCGGCGACCCCGCGCTGTCCGACCGGCTGCTGTCCGCCCTGGTGAGGCTCGCCGCCGTGGACGGTCACGACGACCGGCTGGCCGCCCGGGTGGTGCTGCAGTTGATGGTCCCCGGTGCGGTGCGGCTGGCGCGGCTGCTCGTCCCGCTGGCCGGGGACGGCGCCACGGCACTGGGCACGGTCTTCGCCGAACTCGCGATCGGTATCCGCACCTACCCGTGGCGGCGGCGTCCCCGGCACGTGGCCGCCAACCTCCTGCTCGACTCGCGGCAGCGGCTGGTCCGCCGCTACCAGCGGACCCGGCGGGAGAGCCCGGTGGGACTGGACTTCGAGCGGGAGGTCACCGACCCGGACGGCGAGCACGCCGAGGCCGCGGTGTCGGTGCGGGACCTGCTCACCTGGGCGCGGCGGCGGGGCATCCTCGACGATTTCGAGGCACGCCTGCTGGTCGCCAACCACCTACAGGACATCCCGTTGGCGCAGCTGGCGAGCAGGCTCGGCCGCTCCCGGTCGCGGCTGTTCGCCACCCGGGCGGCGGCCCACGCCCGACTCCGCCACGCGCTCGCGGTCACGAGCGCCGAGCAGCCGTGACCGGCCCTCCGGCCGCCCCTGACCTCACTCGGCCGCCGGCTCCTTGGCGCGCCGGACCGCCTCCTCCAGCGCCTCCGGCGTACGGCCCACCAGTGCCGAGCCGTCGTCCAGCAGCAGGATCGGACGCTGGATGAGCTCCGGGTGGGCGACCATCGCCTCGATCCATCGCGGCACGGACGCCTCGTCACGCGGCCAGTCCGCCATCCCCAGGGTGGCCGCCGCCGGCTCGCCGGTACGGCAGATCTCCCAGGGCGGCACCCCGAGCCGCCGCAGCACGTCGGACAGCTCCTCGGCGGTGGGCGGGTCCTCCAGGTAGGCGCGCAGCCGGTAGGGCACCCGGGCCTCGTCCAAAGTGGCTCGGGCCTGGGCGCACTTCGAGCAGGACGGGTTGTTCCACACCTCCACGGCGTCGATCCTGCCACCTGACCCCACGACCCGCCGGATCCTTGGGCGCCGGTGCCCCGAGGACGCCCTTGTCCACAACTGCGGCGAAGTTGTCGTCCGGGAGGGCCCGTTCTCGACGACTGCGGCGAAGTTGTCGCTCAAGGGCGCCCTTCGTCGACAACTGCGGCGAAGTTGTCGCCCAAAGAAGTGCGGCGGCTGTGGACGGAGCGTCACGGTCGGGAGGACGGAAAGTGACCTGGAGTGTGCGGGAAACTGGAGGGCGTGTCGGACACGACGAGGAGGCCGCGCGTGCCTGGGGCCCGCGGGATGGTGATCTTCCTCAACGGTACGTCGGGCGCCGGCAAGACCACGCTCGCCGCCGCGATCCAGGAGGCGAGCGACGTCCCCTACCTCCACGCGGGCTTCGACGCGTACTTCGCCATGGTGCCGCCGAAGTGGGGAGGAGGACGCGGGGGTCCGCTGAGCGCCGAGGGGTTCCGGTACGAGACCAGCACCGACACGGACGGCCGACCCCGCACTGTGATCACCTACGGTGACGTGGGCCGCCGGATGCTGTTCGCCATGCACCGGTCGGCCGCCGCCCTGACCAGCGCGGGCACCAACGTGATCATCGACGAGATGCTCCTGTCGGAGGAGATGCTCGACGACTGGTTGCGGGTCCTCGAGGGCATCGACGTGCTCTTCGTCGGAGTCCACTGTGATCTCAAGGTGCTGGAGCAGAGGGAGGCGGTGCGCGAACACGGCGTGCCCGGCCTCGCCCGCGGGCACCTCGACCTGGTGCACGCCCACAAGGTGTACGACCTGGAGGTGGACACCACCCGGGCCTCCGCGAGCCACCTCGCCGGGATCGTGCTCCGTCGGCGGCACGAGGGCCCGCCGCCGACCGCGCTGGACATGCTGCGTCAGCAGCGCCGCCGGGCACCGGTGGCGGAGCACGGGGGGATCACCGGGTGGGACGACGAACCTTCGACCCGCGACGGCGGGCGCGCTACCGGAGCTGGACGAGAATGCCGTTGAGGATCTTGAACGGGACCACCTCGCTGCCGAGTGGCCCCTCGGCGTGGAGGCCGATGTGCCAGCGCAGCACGTCCGGGTCGCGCGGGTCCGCGGCGAACCAGCTCAGGTTGACGGAGTGGTAGCCGCGGTCGTCGATGAAGGTCTCCACGTACGCGGCGAGGCCGTCCTCGGTGTACTCCGCCCGGTCCGGTTCGTCGAGCCAGGCGCGGACCATCATCTGCCGCTCCTCCTCGGTGCACACCGTGGGGCACGGCCAGATCAGCACGTAGACCCGCTGGCCCTCGCCGGCCGGATCGGTGTCCACGCACCGCCACGCCTGGGCGTTCGGGATCGGCTCGTAGGCGCCGAGGTCGCAGCGCCAGGTGGGTGGGATGCGGAGGGTGAACGGCATGCCGGGGAAGGAGAACGCGACGGTGGAGTCGCCCTCCTCCCATTTCGGGCCGTAGAGCAGCACCGGCGGCTCGTCCCGGCCCGGAATCGGGTCGAGCAGCGGTCCGATGGTGATGGTGGGCAGGGGAACGGTGACCCGCGGCGGCGAGACGGTGTCCCCTGATCCGACGATCGGAGAATCCAGGTCGACGCCCCGTGACTCGAGGTAGCGGAAGAGCGTTCCGAGGGCGACCGACACGATGGTGAGGCCGACCAGCGCGGCCACGAGACGGCGGTTGTACCTGGGCCGCGACTCCTCGTCGTCGTCGGCCGGGCCGTCCGCCGCGGCCTGCCCGTCGCTGGTCGTGTCGTCGGTCCGCGGGGTCAGGCTGTCGTACCAGGACTCGAGGATCTCCGCCACCTCGGCGGACACCTTCTCGGCGGACCGGTCGGCCTGCCCGCCCCCTACCGGTCCGAGGAACACGCGCGGACGGTCGTCCTCGCCGCCCACCCCCGCGGTGGCCGGCTCGTCGGCCGCCGGCGCTGTCTCATCCACGGCGGACAATGACGCGAGCAGCTGTCCCGCATCCGCGCCCTGACCGGAGCGGACCGCCACCCACGGCTGGGTGGAGGTGAGGTCCTGGCTGTGCAGGGCGGTCGGGTCCAAGGCGGCGAGCTTCCGCGCCGCCTCGACGAAGGCCCGGGACAGCTGCGGGTCACGGGCCGCTTGTTCGGAGAGCACCGCCAACGTGGCCGGCGTACCCAGGTAGTCGGTCGCCGCGTACACGTCCCCGGCCTCGCGCCGTTCCCGGAGGAGGAGGTTCGCGAACCGCACACGGAGGAGACCGGGGACGTCCTGCATGGACGCAATCTATCCGGTGGCACAGCAGCCTATCCGGTGGCACAGCAGCGCCGCAGGACGGACGCACGGCAGACTGGGCGCATGACGGACCTGATCACCCTGGCGGACATCCGCGCCGCGGCCGAGCGGATAGCCCCGCACATCCGGCGTACGCCGACGGTGGTGAGCCCCGGCCTGTCCGACCTGCTCGCTGCCGAGACCGCGCTGAAGCTGGAGATCCTCCAGTACAGCGGCTCCTTCAAGCCGAGGGGCATCACCAACCGCATCCTCACCCTGACGCCGGAGCAGTGCGCCGCCGGCCTGGTCACGGTCAGCGGCGGCAACCACGGCCTGGCGCTCGCCCGCATCGCCACCTCCATGGGTCTGCCCGCCACGGTGGTCATGCCGGAGGCGGCGCCGGCCCGGTCCAAGGAGGGGGTACGCGCCACCGGCGCCACCCTGCACGTCACGCCGGACATCGCCGCCGCCTTCGCGCTCGCCGAACAGCTCGGCGGCGAGGGCCTCACCTACGTGCACGCCTTCGACGACCCGGTGATCGTCGCCGGCCACGGCACGCTCGGTCTGGAGCTCGTCACCGACCTGCCCGGCGTCACCGACGTGCTGGTCAGCATCGGCGGCGGTGCCCTGATCTCCGGGATCGCCACCGCGGTCAAGGCGATCACCCCGTCGGTACGCGTGTGGGGGGTGGAGACCGAGGGGGCCGACGCGATGACCCGGGCGCTGGCCGCCGGCCGACCGGTGCCGGTGACGGTGACCTCGATCGCCTCGACCCTCGGCGCGCCGTACGTGAGCGAGCTGACACTGGCGCACGTGCAGGCGCTGGTGGAGGACGTGCTCGTGGTGAGCGACGCGGAGGCCGTCGACGGCGTACTACGGCTCGCGGAGGAGGCCAAGGTGTGGGTGGAGCCGGCCGCCGGCTGCCTGCTGGCGGCGGCCCGCACGGTACGCGAGCGGGTCGGCGCCGACGCGGTGATCGCGCTGGTGCTGTGCGGCGGCAACGTGACGGTCACCGACGTGCTCGGCTGGGCGCAGCGGTTCGGGCTGCTCCCGAACGGCGCCGCCGGCGCCTGAGGCACCGGCCCTCAGACGGGGGATCGCGCACTCAAGCCGCGGGTGGCTGTCACAGGTGGGCGCTAGCGTGCGTCCATGAGAACACCATCGAATCTGACCGGGTGGCTGCTCGACTCCGACCCGGCGTTGCGCTGGCAGGTGGAACGGGACCTGCTCGACGCGCCGCCCGAGGTGTGGCAGGCGACCCGGGCGCGGGTGGCGACCGAGGGGTTCGGCGCGCGCCTGCTCGCATTGCAGGACCCCGACGGCCAGTGGGCCGGTGGCGCGTTCTTCCCCGCCTGGTTGGTTGACGACCCCGAAGCCGACCAGATACCCCAGCCGTGGACGGCGACCACCTGGTCGCTCAACTCGCTGCGCGAGTGGGGCCTGGACGCGGCCGTACTCGCCGGCACGGCGGAGAAGCTGGCCGCCAACTCCCGGTGGGAGTACGAGAACCTGCCCTACTGGTCGGGTGAGGTCGACTGCTGCATCAACTCGTGGACCCTGTCCAACGGGTTGTGGCTGGGTGCGGACGTCGACGGGCTGGTCGACTGGTTCCTCGACCACCAGCTCGCCGACGGCGGGTGGAACTGCGAGTGGGTCGAGGGTGCCGAGCGCTCGTCGTTCCACTCCACGCTCAACGCGCTCAAGGCCCTGCTCGACTACGAGCGGGCCACCGGCGACCACACCCGGGTACGCGCGGCGCGACGGGCGGGGGAGGAGTACCTGCTCCTCCGCGGGCTGTACCGGAGGTTGTCGACCGGGGAGCCGGTGGGGCCGTGGGCGCTGCGGTTCACGTACCCGTTCCGGTGGATCTACAGCGTGCTGAACGCGGCCGACTACTTCCGCGCGGCGTCGCTGCTCGACGGCACGCCGCCGGATCCGCGGATGGCCGACGCGGTGGAGCGGATCAGGGCCGCCCGGCGGGAGGACGGCACCTGGGCGCTGCAGTGGCGGCACCCGGGCCGGGTCTGGTTCGAGATCGACGCGCCGGTGGGGGAGCCGTCGAAGTGGTTGACGTTCCACGCCATGCGGGTGCTCCGCTGGTGGGACGAGTGGTACGCGCAGGACTGAGCCGGGACCGCTGAACCGGGCGGGTCGGACACCGGGTGCTCCTGGCTGGAGCCGCCGGTCACATCGGGCTGCGCCCGCGCCGGGCCGGGCCGGCGGTCGTCACGCGTCGGTGCGCGTACGCCGACCCGGCCGTCACGCCGAGGCGTCCGGTGGCGTCACTCGGGCTGGGCGACGTCCACCATCCACTGGATGCCGAACCGGTCGACGCACATGCCGTACAGGTCGCCCCACATCTGCTTGCCGAACGGCATGATGACCTGACCGCCCTCGGACAGCTTCTCCCACACCTGCTCCAGACCCTCGCCCGGGTCGCCGCTGAGGCTGCACGCGATGGTGTTGCCCGGCGTGTACTCCGAGTCGGGCGGGACGTCGGAGGCCATGAGGACGTAGCCCTTGTCGGTGGTGAGGTGGGCGTGCATGACCTTGTCGGCCAGGGCCGGGTCGGACGTGCCCATCTGGCCGAACGTCGTGATCTCCAGCTGGCCTCCGAAGACCGACTGGTAGAACTCCATCGCCTCCCGGGCGTTGCCGTTGAAGGTGAGGTACGGGTTGAGCCTGGACGCCACCGTCTGATCCCCTTTCGATGTGGGTGGGTCGGTCACCGTCGACGGTATGTCCAGCCACTGACATTTTCTGGCGGTTTCGTGACGTCGCATTCGACGCCCACCCGTGGCGACGCCGTACGCGGGCGGGTGCCCTAACCGAGCAGGAGCACCAGGACGGCGACGCCGGCGGTGGCGGTGGCGGTGGCGAGGCTCCGCACCAGCCACGAAGATGGCGCCGCCGGCCGGCGGCGCCGCAGTTCACGCCCCCGGAGCGCCGCGGCGACGAGCGTGACCAGGGCGGTGGCCACGAGCACCGCGGCGACGACCATGGCGCGCGGACCGTCGGCGGCGGTGAACCGGAGCACCACCGCAGCCCCGGCGGTGACCGCGAGCGCGGTACGCCACCATGACAGCACGGTCCGTTCCGGCTGCAGCCCGCTGTCCCGGTCGTCCACCGGTCACCACCAGCGCGTGACCAGCACCGCCGCCCCGGCCGTGGACAGCACCAGGGCGATCACCAGCGGCAGCCGGGTGGCGGGGAGAGGACGATTCAGCCGCATCGCGAGCTCCACCTGCCGCCACCGGCGCCAGGCGGCGAACGCGACCGCCACTGCGGACGTCGATCCTGTCAGGCCGGCGAGGG